>JBLNDC010000559.1:0-6220 GCA_050261255.1 Bacteroidota bacterium | reverse complement strand
CAGCAGCTGTTCTCGGAACATTTTTAACTTTGTCCGGATTGTAAGTGAACATTGGCCCGCCCGGACACCAAGCAAAAGGTATTCCATACCCTTCAAAGAGATCGTAGGCTGTTTTAGCCGCGGGTAGATAAATCTCCTCAAGCTTAGGAAGGTTCTTCTTTTGTTCCGGTAGGATTCGTTCCCAGATCTTTTGAACCAGACCAGACCCCAAGGCGTCATACCCGGTCAATACCACACAAGTCTCAACGTTGCCGGCCATTTGTTGCGCTTTAATCTTGGCCGGCAATTCCGGTGCAGTCCCAATGATGTAATCCAGCTTGACATTGGGGTTTTTGGCGATGAAAGCATCGACCGCTCCTCCGACCATCTGCTTGCTTCCCGCCACATCGATTATCTGCAGGGTTATTTGCTTTGGGGCTCCCTGGCAAACCGAAAAGAGGGCGAAGACGGTTACTACCACAAGCAGCACACCTAACCATTTGATTTTTTTCATTACTACTCCTCCTTTTTTTTGAAGTCAATACGACTTCTTTTTTATTAAATATAATTCAAAGCAGGAACCGCTTCAGCCTCTATAGAAAATTGGCAATCATAGCACATTATTGCAAGTGTGTAAACATTATTTTAAATTTTGCGTTTGATACTCAGTCGGGGTTATTCCTACTATTTTCTTAAAGACACGGGCGAAATAATTGGGATCTTTATAACCAACCTGATAACAGATGTCTTTGATCGTCAGGACGGGATTGGTTAACAGCTCCTTCGCCTTGCGAATGCGAATCCCCGTTAAATAATCGATAAAGTTCTCGCCGGTTTCCTTTTTAAATATTTTGCTAAGATAAAAAGGACTGATCTGGATGAAGGATGATACTTCTTCCAATGACAAGTCCTTTTGATAATTTTGTTCGATAAATTCAATTGCCATCTTCAACAAAGCATTAGTGCGCGAAGTTTTATAGGCGTTAATGGTTTCGACTTTTTGGACTAGAAAATTTCTGGCAAACCGGCGGATGTCTTCTTGATCATCGTTTAAGGCGATACTCTTGTGCAATTCCTCCGTATCGAGGTTAAACTCAGTAAAATTAGTTTTGATGACAGTCTCCCGCATCACCACCAATAAGAGTTCGTAGACTCTTTGCCGGAGCATTTTCGGATCATGTATGTTCTCCTGAAACCAGTCGAGTAAAGCATCCAAAAGTTTCAGGGAATTGTATTGGTCCCCTTGAAGAATACTCTGACATAGCCTTTTTTCAAAGTTAACCGGGTAGATTGATTGTGGTTGGTCCCTTTGGATATCTCCGAAACTAATGATGGAACCCGGTGCAGTTTCATAACGCAAAGCATATTTGGCTTGCAAAAACGCTTGATGGAGCAATCGTGCCGAGTTACATGGACCGCCGATACCGACACCCAAGTTGATTTGTAAATCTTTTTGAAGAACTTCTTTTAATTCGGTAAAAATTTGCATCCCTTTTAAGCGATATTGATATTCGTCCAAATTCTCCGTTAAGAGAATCAAGATCAATATTTCTTCCCCGATCGAACGGATAAAGGCCTGATGGCCGAGGCTTTGAAAATAGTTCTTTAGCCAGTCAACCAAATTCTTTTTGAGGACTCTCTTTTCAATTTCGGAAACCAGTTCACCGGGGTAATTTTGATGAACAATAGCGGCCGCCGCCGCTAAAAAGGCTTGATATTGCAGATTGAGGATGGCGAGATATTCTTCAATTGCATTTTCTTCGATTTCGCCGTAAGCGATTAATACCAAAAGATCATCCTCAAAATAGCGGGTTATTTGCTTAAGGCGCCGTTCTCGCTCCTGTGCCAGACGTTCTTTGAATTGCTCGGATTCAAGATTCGCGATTACTCGTTTCACAGTAGCCACTACCAACTCGGGCGGAGCCGGTTTGGTGAGGTAATCTACCGCTCCGAGGGATAAAGCCTCTTTAGCATAGTTAAAGTAATGATATGCTGTTACAATAATGATCCTGGTCTCCGGAAGGATCCCGTTAATCCGCGAGGCAGCTTGGAGACCGCTCATCCCAGGCATTTTTATGTCTAAAAAGATTAAATTGGGCTTGAATGTTAAAGCGGTCTCCACTACTTCCGGGCCATTGGCTGCTTCGCCAATCTCGAAAAATCCCGGGAAGTTCTCTTCGATAATTAACTTAATCGCATCCCGTTCCAACTGCTCATCGTCGGCTATCAATAATTTATACATGGTTTACCTCTTCGCCATCCACGGCCAATCTGAGCGTAATCACAGTTCCGAAATTTAATTTACTTTGCAAATTAAAACAACTTTGATTTTTATAATACAGCTTCAAGCGGTCGCGGACATTATTGATTCCGATAGCGGTCGTATGGCCCTTAAAACTGATTTCATCGGTGCCTGCCAAGATGGACTTAACTTGGTTTTTAGGGATCCCGACTCCGTTATCGATGATTTTGATGTATATCATATCGTGTTTCCAATAGGCCTTGACCCGGACCGTACCCCCATTCACTTTGGTCTCGATACCGTGAATGATCGCATTTTCAACCAATGGTTGGATAATGAAACGGGGGATCTGAACTTTGCCTACGCCCCGATCGATAATCTCAAAACCGATCCGGGACCCGAAACGGGTTTGTTGGATATGGACATAATTTTTGACGACCGCTAATTCTTCCTCCATTAAGACTTCTTTATTGGAGCTTTGTAAGTTATAACGAAAAATATCCGATAAACATTGAATTAACTCCGCGGTCTCCTTGGCTTTTTCAAACATTGCTTTCCGGGTGATGGTATTAAGGGTGTTAAAGAGAAAATGGGGATTAATTTGAGACTGCAAGGCTAGAAAACGGGCTTCATTGAGTTGTTCCGATATTTTCAGGTTTTTCATTTCCTCTTGATATAGTTTCCGCTCTAAATTGGCTTTTTCAGTGAGCTCTACGATCATGTTTTGGATGCTCATCGCCATTTTATTAAAGGCGCGAGCGAGAATGCTCAAATCCGGGGAGGAACTGATATCTAAATTAACGGTTTGAAAATTACCTTTAGCGATTTCCATGGAATAAGCGGTAAGCTTTTTGATCGGATCGGTAATTGTACGCGATAACATGAAAACATAGATAATACCGATGATTCCGATGGCGATTAAACTGATGATGATCGTGATGGTTTTGGATGTAGCGGCGAAATTGGAACTTTGAGTAATTGCATCATAACTGGCGTTAATTGATTTGCTGGTGGCGGAGTCGATTGAAATACTGATCGAGTTGAGTTCTCTTTTAAGAGCTGCATAATTCGCTTCACTTACCGGTAAACGGATCAATTTTTGAATGGTTGCGATATTGGCGAGGATCTGTCCGCTTTCTTCGGGGGCGATATCCCTTAAAGCCTTAGCTCCTGGAAGCATTTCGGTTTTGATCCGGGGAAGGCCTTGAATATCGGCTTCATTAATTAGAAAGCGGATTTTCCCCCGGTTGGTGAGTACTTTGATATACTCTTTCTCAATCAACTCGATATAAGTTTTAATCAATATTACATTGTTAAACCGTTTACTACTGATTTTGGCAATATCTAAACTGGCATTCTGCATTCGAACGTTAATATAAACACCGTGAACTCCTTGAATGATGAATAAAATGATCATAATGATAATAATCACTAATAATTGGTGAAACACCTTCAATCTTGGAATGGGTATTTTCTCGGCCCATTTCCAAAATAAAGCGCGCCAATTAATTATCTTTGAATTCACTTCAAACACTCCCAAAAAAGTGATGAATTTCAAATTTCTATCTCAATTGTACGCTTTATTTTAAAAAAGTAAAACTGGATTATGACTTAATTAAGCAATTCCTTAATAATAACGATGAATATTACCATAAACCGGATTATATTATGTTTTCGCAATGCCTTTACAAACACCCGATTCAAAAATATTAATCCAATCAATCCTTAAAAATAAAGAAGCCGTTTTCGGCTTCTGACAAACTTAATGTTCGTTAAGATCTAAGTTCCGCTATGGATTTAACAGTACATCATTTTGGTGCTGTTAGCGACGACCTTCCCCTATAAATAAGAGTCGATTTATTACTCCAATATTCCCTCCGCCGCCTCGTGCAAACTCTCCGCCAGCGTCGGATGGGCATGAATCGTCTCCGTCAGTTGCTCTATGGTCAAATGATGTTTCACCGCCAAACCGGCCTCGGCAATTAAGTTGCTGGCCTCCGGCCCGATAATTTGAACTCCCAGGATCCGGTGGCTCTTTTTATCGGCAACCACCTTGATAAAGCCTACCGCCTCCCCCTGAGCCAATGCCTTGCCGTTAGCTAAAAACGGGGCTTTTGAGGTAACCGCCTCCAAACCTTCAGCTACCGCCTCTTGCGCGGTCATTCCAACAGTGGCAACTTCCGGATCGGTGAAGATACAATTGGGCATGGCTTCGACCGACCAAACCACCGGTTTGCCGGATAGATGCTTGGCTGCGGCAATGCCTTGGAAAGAAGCGGCATGGGCCAAATCCCAAGGTTGATCGTTAACATCTCCAATCGCATAAATCCAAGGGAGATTGGTTTGTAAGTTTTGGTTAACCTCAATCCTGCCCTTGGCGTTAAGCTTAACGCCAATGCCTTCCAAACCGAGTTGGCCGGAGTTCGGCTTTCTGCCGATGGAAACCAAGACTTTGGCGGTAGACAATTCTTTCCCATCGGAAAGAATTAATCTGACTCCAGTTTCTTCTTGGAGCGCTTCATTAACAGCGGTTGCAGTGCGGATCTCAATTCCTTTTTTCTTCAATTGCAACCGTAAACTACCGGAGATCTCCGAATCGAGATTGGGAATGAGTTGGTCCATTAATTCCACGATGGTCACTTTTACCCCAAAAGTGGCAAAGATCGAAGCAAATTCACAACCGATCACCCCGCCGCCGATGATCGCCAATGATTCAGGCAATTCCGGCAAATCCAACACTTCGTTGCTGGTAATGACCTTGGCGCCGTCATAATTGAAAAATTCAGGAACGTTAGGCTCCGAACCGGTTGCTATAATTATCTTTTCAGCTCCCACTGAACGCTCGGTCCCGTCAGTAAGAGTGATTTTCAATTCATGTCCGGAAACGAACGCCGCCGTACCGTTAATTAACTCCACTTTAGCCTGGTCTAACAGATAATGGATTCCTTTAACCAAGCGAGTGATTACTTGGTTTTTCCGCTCTAAAATCCGCTTCCAGTCAGGGCGCGCATCCGTTCCAGCCTGAATTCCGTATTCAGCCGCCTTGGTTATCAGCGAAAAGGTTTTAGCCGAACCCACTAAGGTTTTGGTGGGGATACACCCCTGATTAAGGCAGACTCCGCCGACCTCCGACTTTTCGATTAAGCAAACCTTCATCCCTAGCCTGGCCGCATGGAGCGCCGCCACATAACCTCCCGGACCGGCCCCGATGATCGCTACTTGATAGTCCATGCCAATCACCGCCTAACTTTTTTCCATAAAAAATTCTCAATCAATTCCATATAACCTTCCTAATCAATTAAATTATTCACAGGTTAAGAAATTGCTTGATTCCTAATTTTAGTTACGGTTACCTAGGCAAATACCGTTCTCCGTCTATTATTTTTTGATAAGGGCGTTCGATTATCCTGATTGTATCATTTTCCGGGTCGTAGATCGAATTTACAAACTTCAACCAGTTAAAGTCGTCCCGTTCCGGATAATCGGTTCTGGTTTGAAACCCCGGCCAACGGGTTTCTTTCCGGTACAGCAAATGTTCGACCAATTGCCGGGCGACGGCGATCCGATCCAAAACCTCGTGGCAGAGCATTAGTTGATGGGGATCGGCGGCGATCAAATAGGATTCCTGTTTTTTAAGACGGTTCAATTCCTCCCTAGCCTTGATTAGTCCGGCTTCGTTCATTTCATAAAAAGATCCGATCCCGCCGGCATACTCATCCATCACTTTTTGAAGGCGTTCTTCCATTTCCTCGGGTTGGACCCCATCCCGGCCGTCTTCATAATTAAATAAGGGTTTAGTTAGACGTTCCAGCTTTTCCGATAAATCGTCGATCTCCACCGGGTTTGCTTCACTATACTTTTGAAGATCACCAAACACCGTTTGCGCGGCAATATATCCTTCCGCCCAACAACCGCTGACAAATTTATAGGGATAGCCTCCGGCCACATCCCCGGCTGCGTATAATCCTTCGATAGTAGTCCTCCGGGCCGAATCGATCC
>JBLNDC010000558.1:0-2759 GCA_050261255.1 Bacteroidota bacterium | reverse complement strand
CCTCTGTTGGGAAGAGTTAAAATTTCGGGCCCCCGCCGGTTGGCGGCAGGCCCGAAACATTTCATTTATTACTTTTTACCCCAGATTTTTTGTTTCATCTCTTCCGGAAGGAAGGTGGAGTTGATGTAATCATCTCCTAAATCCATCCGAACGACTTTGTCCAAGTCTTTGGCAGTGCAGGTCCAAAGCTTCATCTTTTCAATTTGATGCACCGGTTTGCCGCGAAGTATATCTAAGCCGATCTTCAGCGCTGCCGCGGAATCTCCCGGAGGATCCTGAATTGCGAAAGATTCATAATCGATACCTTGATCTCTGATTTGCTTCCACAATTTGAAATGTCCATTGGAACCGGTTCCGACGACAACAACATCGAACCGTTTGGCTTCATAAACCGCTTGGAGCGCGCCGTAGCCCGAAGGGCCGCCGTCGGCATAGATTGCATCCAAGTCAGGATTGGCAGCGAGGAAGTTTTCGGCAGCCCGTTTAGCTTGGTCATAAGCAGAGTTGGTCCAAACTTGCCCCACTACCTTGATACCGGGATTTGCTTTGAAAACTTTCAGGGCGGATTCATAGCGCATCTGGCCAGGGGTGGTGCCGGCAATACCGGTTAACATGGCAACATTACCTTTGCCTTTGAGCTTTTTAACGATAAATTTAGCTAACTCGCTGCCGATTTCATTCTGGTCGGCTAAATTCTGAACTGCCCTAGGGGCGGCAACGATACAGTCAAAGGTGACTACCGGAATACCGGCGTCAATGGCTTTTTCAACTACCGGAATCAGAGCGGTCGCTTGGGCCGTGATCACAATCAAGTCGACTTTCCGGGTGATCAGATCTTCCATATCGGCGATCTGTTTGGCTACATTGTTCGCGGCGTCGGTTACGATGACTTCTTTGATGTCTTTATGTCTTTTGGCTTCATATTTGAACTCTTCAACCATGGCAACCCGCCAGGAATTAACGACCGACATATTACAAAGCGCAACGGTATAAGGACCTTTTTTAGCCCATTTCTTACTCACTAACGGGCTGGTGTTTTTTTCTGCTGCAAAAGCGGATGCGGTAACCACGACTAACATCATTGCCAATATGGCAGATATCCATCTTCTTCTCATCGACACTACCTCCTGATTTTTTAGATTGGAAAAGGTACTATGATTCTTAAATCACCTCCTTTCGGTGAAACGGCGCCGAATATTCCGAGCCGTCCTACAAATCAATCCGTTTTCCGAGAGCGGACGAAAGGTATATGGCGTAAATGGTTTCAACAGTATCGCATGCTAATTTCAAACCGGAAACCGGTTCGCGACCTAGGCTGAAACTCTCCATAAAATCCTGCATTTCATGATGATACCCCCGAATCCAATCCTCGTCCGGAGCGGCATACTGCCATCCGCCCTTGGTTTCAACTTTTTCCGCGACATACTCGTCACCTAATAGATTGGAATCCGGAGTATAAAGCATCAAGGTGTTACTGGGATTCATATTGCATTGAATAACTCCGCGGGACATAAATAAATCATGGGTGTTTCTTACGCCCCCGAGAATAGTATCGGATGATACTACTAGGGCTTTTGTCCCATCACTAAAGGTAAGCGTCGCGCTGGCCCAGTCTTCCACATCTTGCGGTTTAAATTTAAACCAGATCCCTTCGGCTGCGATTCCGGGAAGGTCAATTAAACGGGCTGTTTCACCGGTGACGCTTTGCACCCTAATCGTTTTGCCTTTCAAAACAGCTTCGAAATGTTTCATATGGATCACCGATCCCACCGGATGAGCGCCTAGACGCAACAATGCTCCGCCTCCAGCCTTACTCCATTCAGTAGCGTACGCGGCATGGGATCCGGAATGAGATTCTTCCGCCCGTTGTGAAAGAATGGTGCCGCCGGTGGCTGCCAACACCCTTTTAGCCTTACTAATCGGAGGCGCATACACCCAGTTTTCAGCATAAGCGAATCCAACCCCAGCCTTGCTTATGGCTTCGCGAATCTCGTTTAGATCCTGCCGGACCGCTTGCAACATTTCAGGATGGTTCGACGGTGAGCCGAAATATCCGGTAAGGGGTTTTTCACAAATAATGTGCTTTCCGGCCTGGGCCGCCTCAATGACCATCGATTTGTGAAGTTGGTTCGGAGTGCAGATATCCACCACATCAATCGCGGGATTTTTTAATATTTCCCGGTAATCCGCAACTGCCTCAGGAATGTGGTGTCGAGTAGCAAAATCACCGGCATTCCTTGGAGAGGCGCAGGCGGCTAATGTGACATCGACGCCGTAAACCTTGCGGAGGGCGTTAGCATGGATGTCAGCCACAAAACCACTACCTATCAAAGCGACACTTAATTTTTTCATTGACTGGGTCCTTTCTATTTGATCTTTAAAATGCGTTAAATTCTTTCTCCGGTATAAGCCGCTCCATAGCCAACCGATTGACGGATTAACAATTCCGTTTGGAGCTTCTGAACTACCGGCTTGATACGTACTTTGCTATTAATTAACTTAAGTAAACGTTCGGCCGCCCGAGTCCCGGCTTCATAAAAAGGCTGGGACATAGTTGTCAATGGCGGATCCAGCAATTGGGACATATCCAGGTTATCGTAACCGATGACGGCCACATCCTCCGGTACTCGCAATTTCCTTTCTTTAAGAGCTTTAATGACCCCCATAGCCTTGGGGTCGCTGGTCCCGAAAACAGCGTCCGGCATCACGCCGTCATCCAGCAGTTTCAACATTGCCTGGTAGCCATCTTCCCACCCGAC
>JBLNDC010000557.1:0-2629 GCA_050261255.1 Bacteroidota bacterium | reverse complement strand
ACCGTGTTGTGGAGATTCCGACGATCCGAATACATCATGTTGTGGCTGAACTTTTGATTCTGGAGGCAGTAATACCAGAGTATAATCTCTCCCGCCATCTTAAAGCAGTCAAAAACGGCGGAATGTTACGGACTGAAAAAATGGGGCGTAGGGTTTTCTATTGTTTAATCAACCCACCCAATTAGTTTCAGGAACTCATTCATCAAGCGGTTGTGGCATTACCCGAAGAAGTGCTTGCCATAGAAGAGGAACGGGTAAGAAAAAGGCTGATTTTACGGAGAATGGAAAATGTGCAGTTGGAATCAAACAGTAAATCGAAACAATAATCTATCTATAAAAAAGCGAGGGAAAACCATGAAGGAGAGTATCGTAAAAAGGCTGTCTTTTTTGGACCGGTACTTAACAATTTGGATTTTTGCCGCCATGATAATTGGGGTGGGACTCGGATATTTTATTCCCGGTATCGAAAAGTTGATTAACCAGTTTCAGGCCGGAACCACCAATATTCCCATTGCAATTGGTTTGATTTTAATGATGTATCCGCCGTTGGCAAAGGTAAAATATGAGGAATTGGGGGATGTTTTTCGCAACTGGAGGATCCTTGGCCTTTCTTTAGTACAAAACTGGATTGTCGGGCCGATTTTAATGTTTTTCCTGGCGATTGTCTTTTTAGGTCGTTATCCGGAGTATATGGTTGGTTTAATTATGATTGGTCTGGCGCGTTGTATCGCCATGGTGATTGTCTGGAATGAGTTAGCCAAAGGTGATACGGAATACGCCGCGGGATTAGTCGCTTTTAACAGTATTTTTCAGGTTCTGTTCTATAGCGTTTACGCTTGGATTTTTATTACGGTATTGCCGCCGTTATTCGGGTTTAAAGGAAGTATCGTTCAAATCGGTATTGGTCAAATTGCCAAAAGTGTCTTCATCTATTTGGGGATTCCCTTTATCGCCGGAATACTCACCCGGTTTCTCCTGATCAAAGCGAAAGGAAGGGAATGGTATCAAACCAAGTTCATTCCCAGAATCGGCCCTATTACCTTAGTTGCTTTATTATTTACGATTGTGGTGATGTTCAGCCTAAAAGGTAAATTAATCGTTCAAATCCCAATGGATGTAGTTCGAATTGCGACTCCGCTGTTGATATACTTTGTGGTAATGTTCCTACTCAGTTTTTATATAGGGAAAAAAGCGGGAGCGAATTATCGAAGGACAACGACACTATCTTTTACCGCAGCCAGTAATAACTTCGAACTGGCAATAGCAGTGGCGGTAGCGGTGTTCGGCATCAATTCCGGGGCGGCTTTCGCGGCGGTTATCGGACCGCTGGTGGAAGTGCCGGTAATGATTGGATTGGTGAATGTGGCATTATTCTTTCAAAGACGGTACTTCAAAGAATCTTGAAGCCACCGAAATTATGGGATAAAGTAAACAACAAGATGAGACTTGTGGTTTCATTCCGCAAGTCTTTTTTATTTGCCAGGAGTATCCGGCGTAATACGAAAAGTATAATTGTTAAACATAAGCAGATTGTTAATTGCAACCATACCGCTACAACTTAAATAAAAGGTTTGTCAGACGAGGATTTCTCAAGTTGGGTACCGTATCGAGTATTTCATAAAAAAGGAGGTGCTATTATAGTAGCATCTCCAATGGTTGATAGTTTTAAAACGATTCTGCACACACTAAAAGAAGAAAAACGGGAAAAATGGGAAGAACGGCCTAAACTCCCTCCTTCTAAACTCCGGCCTAAAAAACCTTTCCCTCTCCCTGAACTCCGGTCTAAAGAACTCCCTTCTCCTAAACCCGTCGGGATCAGGATCCGGAAGTACTATCGACACCGTAGGCATATCCCCGCTGCAAGGATCACGGTGTTCCCTGCAGCAACGGTCTCTATGATGATGGTGGGACATAACAAATATCACCACTTTTCATTTTCTATTCGGGTTTGTTACCTATAATATTTTATTGTCAAAAAGGGATAGTGTTGCTAGGATAAAATATAATTGTACTTAATCAGATTTCATAAGGCATAATATTCTTCCGGTTTGACAGAGACAAATTCACTCCCCGGTTTTCTCCCTAAATCTCTTTTTTCCTCTAAATCCATCTTAAGAATAATTTACGACAATAACATTTCTATAGATCCTACTGGAAAATGCCATATCTCAAGTTATGGTTCGCAAGGAATCAAAACAGGCAACGATCTTTATCTTTTCTTTATGCATCTCCCCGAGTTTTTGACCCACTTTTGACCCAAGATGGCTTTATAATGAGACCACAGTCGAGAGATCTTCCGGATCACATTTTTATAGACCATCAGCCTCCAAAAACCTATGGTCTTGATAAATTCTAATAGGGGGTGGTGATCACGCAAGAGTTCTTAGCCGGTGTCGGTCAGTTCGCCATCTTTACGGTTGTGGTATTGGTCATCAAATTTTATCACGATCGTCGTAATCAATGAAGATCATATTTAAAACTACAGTACGCTTTGAATTTTAATGAAGTCGAAATCGTAAAATATATACATTATATATAGAGGTGGTCATATGCTGGACTTAATCGTTGGAGCCGTAGTGGCGGTATTTTTATTAATATATCTGGTCTATGCTTTAGTGAATGCGGAGGA
>JBLNDC010000556.1:0-3660 GCA_050261255.1 Bacteroidota bacterium | reverse complement strand
GATTAATGATCTCAATTGGCATTTGGGTTTGATAAAGTTCCAACTTCTCACGGGTTTTATCCTTACTACCATCATTGACTACGATAATTCGGTAGTCGTATCTTTTTAATGTTCCATCAATTTTAGGTAATAAATTATCCAATGATTTTTCTTCATTGTAAGCTGGCAGTACCACGTAAATCATAAAAGCTACCTCCATGTTTAGAAAAAACATTTAATCTTTAGTTCATTAATCGGTCTTTATAATTCATTTCTTAAGCGAATAGATCAAATTTTCATTTGTGAAATAAATTTGGCCCATAGCAACCATAAAACTTCCATTTAGTATATCGGCAGCTTTATTGCCTTTCGCAATAGGGAAATTAAGATCAACTTTGTTTTGGTTATATTTTTAAGCTTCATCAACATTTCCATTGGAATTGAATCCGTATTCTTAAGTAAGAATGCCTCAGAATTACTATAACGATAACAAAAAAAGCGACCTCAGTCGCTTCTAAAATATTTAATTACTTTTGTATCACTTAACTCGCCTAATCTAAAACTTACTATTATCTACTTCATGAATCGCCTGCATCAACTGCTGGTGCTCCAGCATGTTTTGGACCTCGAACCTATCAAATCTTTGTTCAAACTTATCAAATTTTTGTTCTATCTTGTCAACTCTCTGTTCAATCTTGTCAAAACTAAAACAACGCGTTAAAACATTCGTTCACCTCATGGAAACGCTTGTCAGTCGTTGTAAAACGATTGTCTATTTCATCAAAACATTTATTGATCCAATGAATAGAGGGTTTGCTTTTACTAACCGCTAATAGATCCTATCATCAACGCCAACCCTTGCGTAGACATCTCCACTAAATTCTCCGGACTATTTAATAATTTTTTTATCGCTTCAGTCACTTTATCAATAGTAACCTCCATAAACAATCCCAGATTCAAAATTACACCGTCTTCAGCCAAAGCCTCCACCATCTCCCATTGATTCTCCGCAACTATCGTCACCAGAGCCGGTAACCCCAAATAACACCGCTCCCAAGTCGCCGTTCCCCCGGCGCCAAGTGACAAGTCTGCCTTGGCCATCAACTCCGCCATATTCCCGACCTGGCAATAAAAGTTAGTATTAGTCATCCCGGAGCAAATTTCTTTTATCTGCTCCTTATTAGGATTGGCTGCTCCCACTACTACATCAACAGCAATATCGGGACGGTTTATTAACATAATAGCTTCCAAAGCTTTTACCGTTTCATTGGTAGGGTCACTTCCACCATAAAAAATCAAGATTCGCTTGACAGAACCATCCCGTACTCTCAACGTTTGCCTGGCAACTTTAAATTCTTGCCTGAGCAAAGCGTATCTTGGACCCAATAATTGTCTACAATCTGCCGGGGTTAAACCTTGATAACGAATTTCCATATTACGATAATAATTTTGATCTAACAATATATCACAATCGTGTTCCCGGTTGGCCAGATCGTCAATGACCATGATTCCCTTCACCAAAGGCCTCAAAGTGGACTCCCATTGTATATCCAACCTGTAGTTGTCTACTATTAGCCAGTCCGGTTGTAATTTATTATTGCGCAATACTTTCTTGGTTTGCTCCGCGTCACCATCGCTGGTTTCCGACTCCGACGGTACCCTAAAGACCCGGAACCCTTGGGTTTCGATATGCTCAATCATATTACCGGGCAGTTCCCGGCAAAGGAAAGTAATTTCAGTACAGCTGCCCCGCAGTTCGTCCGCTAAGGTCAAACAACGCATTACATGACCGGAGCCAATTTGCTCAGATGCGTCCACTCTGAATAGGATTGTGTTATTTTGCTTAAGGTCTAATATCCGAGCCCAATTAAGTTCAGTTTCTTTAATCATTTTCATGTTAAACTTTTAATTTACCAAGCCGTCCAGCCGCCGTCGACCGGCAGATTAATCCCGGTGATATAGGACCCGGCGTCCGACGCCAATAACAAAACCGGTCCCCGCAGCTCATCCGGGTCTCCGATTCGCCCCATTGGGTTTTTCCGGCAAAGCCCTTCATAAAAATCCGGCTTCTTCATGGCGATATCCGGAGGCGGAAACGGCCCCGGGCTGATGCTATTGACTCGGATCTTAGAGCCGGCTAAATGGCAAGCCAGATACCTGGTTAACTGAATCAAACCACCCTTGACCGCTCCGTAAAAAGGCGGGTTGTTCATGCCCGACGCTCCGTAAAGGGCCGGGTCCGGGCTGACCGTCCCATACATGGAGGCGATATTGATCACCGCAGCTCCTCCCGGATTGTTCCGGGCCGCTGTCGCCAATAAGGGTTGGGAAACTTGAACCAGCCTAAATGCTGCCGTTACCGCAATTTCATAGGCTGCGCGAAAGTCCTCGCCGGTGGCGGTCTCTATCGTGCCGGTCCTTCCCGAATAGGCATTATTGACTAAAATATCCAAACGTCCATATTCGGTTCCGACTCTTTTGATAGCCACCTCAACCTCCGCTTCTTCCGTAACATCAAAAACAGCGGTGGAAGCTTTTAGTCCCCGTTCTTTCAATTCAAGGGCCAATTCCGTAACTTTATCGGAACGCCCGTTTAAAACCACCTGGGCCCCTGCTTCCGCCAAGGCACTGCTGATACTCCTGCCCAGGTAACCGGCGGCCCCGGTCACCAAAGCCACCCGCCCATCCAGGCAAAATAATCTTTCTAAAGGGATTGTGTAACTACCCATGAGAGCCTCCAATAATTCAATCAAAAGTCGAAAGTCAAGAGATGAGTGTGTAGTCGAAAATTGAAAGTGTAAATTAAAAGTCATTAGCTTAAAGAAAATTGGGCTTAGATTTTCACACCTAAGTTTTTCTTGGATCCTGCCATAGACTTTAAACTTGGAACTTTGGACTTTCAACTTTTATTTCTTCCATAACGCCGGATTCAATAGTTCAACCGGGGCCTCGCTTAAACTCTCTTCCACTACCCTAGCTTCCTCTATGGTTAAAGGAGCATTCCTAAATAGCTTAATATTCGCTTCCAACTGATCTATGGTCTCCATCCCAATAACTAAGCTGTCGACCCACGGCTGGGCCCTAACATAAGCGATACAAAGATCAGCCCCGCTTTTCCTGCCCAATTCTGCCGCTAGCCTCTCGATCTCCTCTGTTAGCTTGAGGGCGTTTACCCCTTTCAGCTTTGGCCAAACCGAAGCCTCCGAAGTTAAAATACCCTGTAAAAAAACGCTCCGCACATGGACAGCAAGATCCTTTCGGTTCGAAAAACCTTGAATCACTCCGGCTTTGCGCCAGCGCAAATCAAGAATATTAAAGGGTAATTGGATCAGGTTAACCTCCGGGTCTTCTAAAGCTTCCATAGCTTCCTCCGGCGATTGCACGGAAGCCCCTAACAAACCGATCACTTGTTCCGCTTTCATTTCCAGCAGTTTCTGCCAAATAGCGTCATGATAAGCATGCCGGTGCTCCCAACGATGTAATAACAGCACCGGCAATTGACGCAATCCCAAATCCCGGCAGGAACGATAGACGCTGGCCTCTACCGCCGCGGAAATACTATTGGCCGATTGGTTAGGTCCCAACCATCCTAAAGGGTCCAGTTTCGTTACCACCCTAACTTTACCGGCGTAACTCCCTTTTAGCGCTTCACCCACCCGGAATTCGGCGTCACCATAGCCC
>JBLNDC010000555.1:0-5793 GCA_050261255.1 Bacteroidota bacterium | reverse complement strand
TCTGCTGGCTTTGGTTCTATTGGTAACGACTATTTTCAGCGCCGGATGTCCCGGTAAAGAGGGGACGTTGATCAAAAACCTAGTCACCCGGTTTGGGAAACCGCCGGAGATCACCGTCTTTATCAAAGAGACCGGGAAAGTTAAAAAGATGGATATTGAAGAGTATTTATTAGGAGTCGTGGCTGGAGAGATGAAACCGGGATGGCCGCTCAACGCTTATGCTGCTCAAGCCATAATCGCCCGGACATTCACGATGGAATTTTTAGCCCGGGGAGGAACCCGTAAACTTCATAATACTGATATTTCCACTGACGAAAAGGAAGCCCAGGCTTATAACGCAGCTAATATTACCCCGACGATCCGGAACGCGGTTAAAATGACCAAAGGTTTGGTCTTGACCTACAAAAATAGGTATGTTAAAGGCTGGTATTCGGCTAGTTGCGGAGGAAGGACCGCACTAGCCAAGGAAGGACTGGCCTATAAAGGGCCCGAACCGCCCTATATACGCTCGGTAAAATGCCCGGAGGAAAAAAGAATTCCTAAAGATGAACTCTATTGGGAGACCGCTTTATCAAGTTCCGAAATTAACGCAGCATTGCAAAAATTAAATAAGCCGGATTTGGGGACCATCAAGTCAATGGAAGTTGTCAAACGAAGTAAAAGCCAGCGGGCCACCTTACTTAAATTTACTGGAGACAAAGGCAGTGCCAACGTTAGCGGCGGCGATTTCAGGATAAATGTTGGGCCGGAAAAACTCCGCTCAATTTGGATCTCGGACGATATCAAGCAGAAGTCGGGTAAGATTATGGTTAAAGGGAGAGGTTTCGGCCATGGAGTTGGTTTGTGTCAATGGGGCGCTTATACTTTGGCTAAACAGAACAAGTCACCCAAAGCCATCGCAAAGCATTATTATCCCAAGGCAGAGGTTTCAAAGATCTGGTAATGGTATTGACCACCAGTAGTTAGTCGTTAAATATGAGTGGCTTTGGCGAAAGGCGATAGCCGTGGAATGAAACCTAAAATCCACGGCTTTTGATTTTCATTCTTTCAAACTTCTAACCCTTTCCGGTGCTGAATATCTTGTACCAAGGAATGAGGAGGGATTAGGATGGAGGAAAAGAAAAAGGTTATGGAAGAAGTGCATCAGTTAACCTTGAATAACCGACACTTGTTGGCAATTGACGGTGTAACCAATCTGGGAAGTTATGAGGAAGATCTATTAATTCTAGAGACCGTAGCTGGAGTTTTGGAGATCAAAGGCGGGCATTTACATGTGCAACAATTAAATATCGATCAGGGCCGGGTGGTGATTGACGGCGATATCTGTTCCCTGGTTTATACCGATCAAGATATGGTTAAAAAAGGCAAGGGCTTTTTAAGCAGGTTAATTAAGTAGTCGTCCACGTCGATTCTCAATTGGCTTAAGCAAATCGATGCCAATATTGGCGTGAATCAGCAAGCAGTTGCAATCCACATAGTGGCTGCACTGGCTATGACATTTCTAGGTAGCCGTCCCCCGAGTAATGCAGGAGTTCTTAAAAGGGCATCGAAATTAATAAAAGAGGTGAAAAGATGATATCACGAACTCCTGTCGCTCCAATCAAGAAGAAAATTAAACGCCGGCAATCAACTTGGCAGCGAATTGTGATTGTTTTACTAAAATTAGTGATCAGTCCCTTAGTGCTGCTGGCTGATTCTTTCAGGCGTAAAGGAGCGCTGGATAACAGTTGGCTTTATGCCTTTTTTTTATTTACCACGGTAGTGATGGGGTTGACCGGAATCGGCATTATTATGAATGATATCCCTCTATTTAAAACCCTAAGAATGATCTCGACCCAAATCGAGAGCCGAGAAATTTTATCAGGGGATTTACGGCCGATCATTAAAACGATCAATAAATTTGCGCTTAAATATAACTTAGACCCCAATCTAATTTATGCGGTAATTAAATCGGAAAGCAATTTTCAAACGTTGGTCGTTTCGCGGGCGGGAGCTCGAGGGCTGATGCAAATCATGCCTGAAGTATGGCGGGAGTATAATAATGATTCGTTATGTAAGGGGAACCATCGGGAGCGGCGTGTTTGCAGCCAGGGAGATTGTATTTTCGATCCGGACGCTAATATCGATACCGGAGTCAGATATCTCCGCGATCTGTTGGATAAATACCAAGGCCGGGTTGATCTGGCCTTGGAGGCTTATAATGCAGGGATATCCAATGTTAAGCCGGGTAAGGCACCCAAGTTCAGTGAAACTAGAGCTTATATTCAGCGGACGCTCACATCCTGGCAGGATTTACGGAAATACACCATCGAGCAACAGTTAAAACTCTCGATTCAACTGCAGCACGGTATGAGATGGCTATTTGGCGTCACTTGTGCATGCTGGATGATTCTTTTTTGGTGGGCTAACCGAAAACTTTTCCGGAAGTAAGTATTATAATCCCATTCCAAGGCATAAGTTATCTATATTGGAGGGGATTATTTGGAATACGTAAACCTTCAATTCAACTCTTTTTTATTATTAATCTTGACTGGAATGATTTTAGGGGGATTTTTTGATTTATACCGCGTCTTCCGGAGCACAATTAAGGCTAATAAAGTTATCGACTCCATCGGCGATCTGTTGTTTTGGTTCTTCTCCTTACTTCTGCTAGGGCCGTTGATTTATTGGAGCACCTGGTTGGAACTGCGTTTTTACGTCTGGTTGGCGTTAGGGGCAGGGTTATTTTTTTACTTGACTGTTTTCAGCCCGAAGTTAATCCGGATTTATCTTAGGTTTTGGAAGGCCATTACCTGGTTGCCGCGGCAGACCATAAATTTGATCCAACGCTTTAAATTCGCAATCGCAAAATTATCTTTCAGTTTTAGGGCTAAGCAAAATAAAATTCCCGGGGGACAGGGGCCCCCCGGGAAAGAATAAATTAGTTGCCGATGAACATTTGGGTGAACATTTTTCCATACTGGCTGCCGGAGACGATACCGATACCGATCTGAGTGAAGCTGGAATTTAAAATGTTGGCGCGGTGTCCCGGGCTATTCATTAAGCTTTGATGGGCGCTTTCGACAGTTGCCGCGCCGGCTATATTCTCACCGGCGGTGGAGTATTTGACGCCTGCGTTTTTCATCATATCAAACGGTGAACCATAAGTGGGCGAGGTGTGTGAGAAATAGTTTTTATCAACCATATCTTGGCTTTTACGCCGGGCTAGGGTTACCAGTTGGGAGTTGACGCTTAACGCTTTGACACCTTGTCCGATCCGGGCTTGGTTTACCAGATTTACCATTTGGGCTTCATCAGCGGTCAGGCCGGTTGATGGAGCGGGAGTGGTTGGGTTGGTAGGAGCAGGCGCCGGTTTGGTAGGTTGGGTTGGTTGAGTCGGTTGAGTCGGTTGAGCCGGCTTAGAAGGCTGGGTCGGTTTGGTAGTAGGGTTGTTTCGATAGTAATAGTAATACTTGGTGCTGTAAGAACCATAATTGCTATAATATTTTTGGCCGGTAGAATATTTGATGGAGTAATAACTCGTATAAGCCAAAGCAGGAACGATTCCCATTACAAGAAGGCTAATTACCAGGATCATGATTACTGCTAATTTAGATGTTCTTTTCAATCGAATCTCTCCTTTCGACTTCTCTTTATTTTTTTGGACCTGAAACCAACAACCCCCCAATTTACCAGCTCCACTCCTTTCTGGTAGGATTAGATTTCGCTGGCACGGACGCAAAACCTTTAGGAAAGTATGGCCAAACCAGGAAAAATTAACAATAGTGCGTTTTTTTGCTAAAATTTCGAGGATTTTAAGGAAGCGGCCATATTTTGGAGGAGTATTTTTAGTTCTAGAAAGAAATTCAGTTGGAGAAAGGAATTGTAGTTATGATCTTCTGAAAAACGATAGCCCCTATTTGTTAGGTAATAGCAATTACAAATTCAGAGGGGAATTACCTTCTTGAAGTTAGGAAGGCCCGGCGCAGGGGCCGGGTACATGAAAGGATGAAAACAATGTAATTCACCGAAACTCCTGATGAACAATAATAACACCAATAAAACCTTAAGGTTTAAGAGGTTTATTAGCGTTAATTCGCGTGAATTAGCGGTTAAATACTTTAAGCAGCGCATTTGTTTTCTTGGTAGGTTCTTAACGATCAGCCCCATCAGATTCTTGGTAGTGATCGTGTTCATGTTCATGATCTTGGTAGTGATCATGCTCATGGTCCGGATCATAATAAGTAGCTTGATAAACAAACCCTCCGTCGATTCTAGGCCATAGATAAGCTGTTCCCTCTTGGTTAAAGAGTAAAGGCCCGTTGGTAAGGATTCTAAAATCGCTCTTTTCCTCCGCAAATCCGACCGACTGGGTTTCCAGGCTAAGGTGATAGATTTTGATGGTCCTGGCAAAGACTTGGCCGATAAATACCAAGTTTTTTTCTTTTATATAACGGATGCTGGGTTTAACGACACCAAAAAATTTGGGTTTATCATTATCGGGAAAATGTAATTCCTTAACTGAATTATCTTTTAGGTCCAAACAATGAAGTTGATCGGTAAGGCTAAACATATATAATTTGTCGCGTCGACAATCCCAGATCAGGTCGGTAATTTCAAATTGTTCAGGAGTTAGTTGGCGGGTTTGGCTGTTTTTCAAGTCAACCAGGTAAAGCAGACTAAGGCCTTTGGGGCTGACCTTTTTGGCTGTAATAAGTTTCGTTCCTTCTTCGGACCAAGTTGCCACCTGGCCTTCGCCGATGTCAACCGTGGTTTTCATCGCTAAATCCAAGATTTTTAAACGGTTGTTTTCGGAAAAAACAAGATAATGGCCGTCCGGTGAAAAACGGGGATTATAGAGATTGGCCCCGGTATAAATAATTTGCGGCTTATGTCCGGCTCGGTTAATACTCAAATATGATCGAACCCCCGTTGGCCCGGATTTGGAAGGTGTTTGTTTTAAACCAGCTAGGACAATACCCTTCTCGGGATGCCAATCCCCTGATTTACCGTTTCGATCGGGCCAAACCAGAGGGGCAAATAAGAATTGGGTGAGTTCAACGACAAAGAGAGTTAATAACCAAACCCCGATTAGGCATAAAGCGGGTTTAAAACGCCATAACCGGACTTTACTTTTGAGGCTCCAATATACTCCGATGAGGGGAGCGAGCAAACTGAGAACGGCTAAATAGATAGGTAAAAGCTTTTCTAATAAGAACAATAGCCGTGGCGGAATGTCAAACCAAAGAAAGTTAACCGTGATCAAGGTGAAGATTTTATTCCAGAGAAAATAGGCTCCGGAAGCCATAATTAAGCTCAACACGGTTATTACCATAAACCGTTCCAAACCTCTGGCTAACAGTCCGGAGAAGAAACTAACGGCATGGACGGTCAAGAGAACTAAGATCAACCATTCAGGCCCGATGCCTTTCGGCAAATTTAGGAGGTCCAAATTTGGCTTTACCAAGAAGCTGAAAGCGGAGAACCAACACCAAAAAACAGCCAAACCGGTTAGATATTTGGCGCAAATAATCGAGGAAGACGCTAGGGGTTTGTTAATGATAAAGTCTAAAGTTTTGCGATCAGCCTCGCTGCTAAAAGACTGTAAGCCATAAACCATGATTAGGATAATCCCGGACAAAAGGTAAGTCCAGGTCCAGGTAGTATTTAGGCTAATCGGCCGCCAACCGGACCTTGAACTCCACCAAATGGTCCCTAACAGGACAGGTAAGGGGGCCAGCCAAGCCGGAGCGTTTCTTTTTATTTCATTCCCGGTTAATAATAGAGTATGATAAAAGTGATTAATAAAAGGTT
>JBLNDC010000554.1:0-3197 GCA_050261255.1 Bacteroidota bacterium | reverse complement strand
AAGGCCAACAGCTGTTTGAAGAGAATTCCGCCAATCTGAAATGGACTTTTTGGGCAAATTATCTGCTTCCCTATAATATACCGGTATTCAAAAAGAAAGAAGTAGGCGTACTCAAAGGCAGGGTATATGATGATGAAAAGCCGGAAAAGCCCCCGATCCCGGGTGTAGTGATCAAGGCGAACGGTATTACCGCAGTTACCAACGAAACGGGAGAGTTTATCTTCGCAGCCGTTCCCCCGGGGATTTATTCAATTTCCATTGATAAATCCCGCATCGGCATAAATATGGTGGCAACTGAAAAATTGCCGCTGGTAGTGGAAGTGAAAAAGGGTGAAACCGCCGAACTTGAGATCGGGATGGTTTCAGCTTCCGGGGTTGCCGGGAAGGTTACGCTGACCGCTCCGGACCTAAAAAAAGAAGCAAATGAGTTATATGTTTCCGACGACAATGTATATTCGCTAGATAAAGACCAAAAATCCACCGATGAACAGTTAAATCCGGGCCCAACCAAAGAAACCAAAGGATTGGCAAATATTTTAATCGAATTTTCCAATGGCGAAGAGACTTTTCGCCAAGTAACCAACGGCGACGGCGAATTCTCATTTGAAGGAATGAGACCGGGAAAATGGATGCTTAAGGCCTATGAAAACAGTTTACCACCCCACTATTATTTCGAAACGGCAGAGTTTCAAATGGATCTAAAACCCGGTGAAATAAAGCGATTTGTTTTTAGAGCCCTCCCTGAAATCCGATCGATTCAAATTGTGGAAGAGGGTTCGATCGGGCCCGGAGGAAAAGTGGTTTCTACAGATCGGCTCCTAGACCTGGATGAGTTATTCGCAGCCGAATATTATTCTAGCGTCAAATCCGCCCAATCACCCTGGGCTTCTTTGGATGAAGCCGGCGTCTTGAAAAAAAATTATCTATACTCCGATAAGTATTTTACCGATATTATCTATATAGTTAAACAAGGAGATACCATAGGGAGTATCGCGGATAAATTTAAAGCCCCAATCCAACGAATCATCGACCTGAATTATTTAGGGGCAACGGGGACTGCTAAAGCGAATTCTGTGCTGATTGTCCCAGTCCCGGTAGAATTCATCCATGTGGTTAAGCCGAACGAAACTTTGGCGGAGATCGCAGCCAACTATGGCGTGACGGTAGCGATCTTGGCCGATTTAAACAGCATCAGCGAATCTGACCAATTACAGACCGGACAACCTTTGGTCTTACCCGGCCGTTAAAAAGTCAAGCTATTCGCGTTTTTTTAGCTTGGAGGGTCAAAGGTGGGCATACCCAAAAGTATCGTTAATCGTCTTCAACCAGGTGTAAATATAATTTGTAAGCGTAAAGCGAACGGATTTAGGATCGTATTTTTGCTGTTGCTGCTGGGTATCGGTTTATTCGCCGTATCCAGTGACAGTTTCGGTTTTGACGACCTGGCCCTGCCAAGTAAACTGGAGTTTGTGAATGTCGATCTCCGCGACATTTTTCGCGACTTGGCGGCAATCGGTAAATTCAAGGTTCTATTTGCCCACCCGTTTCAAGAAAAAGCAACAATGATCATCGATTCCGGGTCATTTATAAAACAAACCATCTCGGAGATCGCCGCCAATCACAGCTTAACGGTAAAATGGCTGAACTCAAACACGGCAGTGATCGGAAATGATAGTTCATTATCGAAAATTAATACCACAGATATCAACTTACATGTTCTTCCATTAAAGTTCATCCCGTCAATTTCAGTGGCTAAAGTTTTAGAAACAGTTATTTCCAGCTACAAAATACGATATGATTTTAAAGCCAACGAAATAGCAGTCATGGCGAATTCCTTGGAACTGCAAAACATAACCGAGCTGATTCATAAGTGGGACCGCGACATGCCGTTAATCAATATGGAAATTAAGGTAGTCGAGGTAACCTCGGCTTTTTTGCAAGCAGTCGGATTAAATGATTCACCTTCAACAGCGATGAAGGTTTACCCATTAACCGAGAAACAGATGGCGATCATTGAGCAAAATTCCGAGAAAAACCTCCTGGCCAGGCAAGAGGTGATCAGTCTCAACAATCAGGAGAAAAAGATATTGTTCGGCGATCAAATTCCCGATGTTTCCGAAGAAAGTAATGCGGAGGCAACCAACTATCGGATCGGATATATCGACGTTGGCACCACTCTGGATTATTTTGCTAGAATCGATCATCGTCAGGTAGCGGAATTGCTCATTCAGCTCAAGGCAAAGGTCAATGCGATTACCAACACGTCAAACACTGATGACAAACCGATTCAAAACACTTTGCTGAGAGAGGTTAATACAACCGTAGGATTAAATCCGGGACAAACCATTATGTTAACAGGCGCCCTCAAGCGTGATGAATTTACGCGGATGAAAACGCCCTTATACGAATTCTCATTTCTAGATTCCCTATTTAACAGCGCTCTTCCGAATAGTACCCCGGCTGCTGATACTACCGCTACCATTATTTTTTTGACGCCATCATTGACTGAAAAGATAGCTTACCTTTCCAAACCGGATTTGGAACGAAAACAGGAACTGATTATACCAAGTATCGGAAACCAACCTGTCACAATTGCCTGTACTACCAATATCGCCTACACGATTAAAAGACATGATACATTAACCCGCATCTCCAAGAAATTTAGGGTTAGTTTACAATCAATCATTAAGGTCAATCAGCTAAAGAACCCCGGGATAATTAAAACGAATTCCATTTTAATGATTCCTATTCCCAACGAGCGTATCTATACGGTAAAACCCAAAGAAACACTGTGGCGATTGGCTAAAAGGTATGGCACAACCGTTGCGGTGTTGGAAGATCTGAATAGTCTGGAGAATGTAACCAGGATTGAAGCGGGTCAGAAGTTGGTTCTTCCCGTTTCCGCCGCTAAAATTGTTAAACCCCGATTTTAACGGGTCATATTTATCGTTTTGGATGATGGAAAAGTTTTACTTACATGACCGGGAGATATGGATATAAAGCTATAAGTCTATAGTGAAAACACTTGGGTTAAGTTATAAAAATGTAACAAAGTGTTAGCTCCTTATAGGCTATAGTTTTTTTATTTTTGCGCACTATGTCGATAAAAACTAAGCCGTTTTCATACAAGGTGGGATCAAGGTGAGGGATAAGAAGTTTATGTCAGGCTTATAAATACTGTTTAAAAAGCTGAAAAT
>JBLNDC010000553.1:0-5111 GCA_050261255.1 Bacteroidota bacterium | reverse complement strand
ACTGGAGCAAGCTTTTTTACCGCAGGTTTGGCAGATTGTCAAAAATAAAATATATGGTTCTTATACGGCTGCGGAATGTCAGGTGATGTTTTATAATAAAGATGTGCTGCAAAAAGCCGGTGTACCATTACCGCCGACCGATTACCGTAAAGGGTGGTCCTGGGATCAATTTGTCGAATACTGCAAAAAAATTACTGAGGATAAAAACGGAAAGCATCCTGGAGAAAGCGGGTTCGATCCCAATAAAATTGTGAAATACGGCGTCAGTTATCAACTATGGCATGCCATGCTTCTTCCATCCCTCTGGAGTAATAATGGAGATTTTATTACTCCGGACGGCAAGCAATTTAAATTGGACGCTCCGGAATCGGTTGAAGTGCTTCAAAAGTTAGCCGATCTCATCAATAAAGAACATGTATTCGCCTATACCAATCCTTCGTCTACCTCCGGAGCCGGTCTCCCGGCCCCTCCGGTCATGCTCGCCAACGGGCAACTTGGTTTCTATGTCACCGGACAGTGGGAATTGCTTGATCTGGCCCAGATGAAATTCCCGCTCGGAGTCGGCGCCTTGCCAATCTGGAAGAAACCCGCCCAGATGTATGTTAGCGGAGTTTCCGTAATATTCAAAGCGACAAAGCATCCGAAGGAAGCCTGGGAATTGCACAAATGGATGTTGACTCCGGATAAGACTCTTGAACTTTACACCAGCGGTTTATGGATGCCGACCAAGGCTTCCTGGTACAAAGATCCGGCCGATTTGAAGAAATGGGTCGACAATTCCGTCCATCCGGCCGGCTTTAAAGAAGCGGTAGTTGATTCGATGGAAGTGGCCCGGGTTCATATGGAAGTAAAAGTGAAAAACTTCCCGCAGATCTGGGGTGAGGCGGTTGCTCCGGAATTGGATTTGGTTTGGAGCGGGCAGAAAACTGCCGCCGAAGCGATGAAAGCGGCCAAAGAACGGGTTATTCAACTTAAACTCCTTCAGGGGAACTATTAATTCTTTAAAAACATCGATATCTGATAAGCACTGAGACGTCAAACGACGTCTCAGTGCTTATCAAGGGTTGTTAGTGAAAGGATGGTTTTATTGGATACTTTGTTCAAAGATAAACTCCTTGAAAGCACCAAGGTAAAGACCCTAAAGAAAGGTTTCCTCTCCCGCCAACGGAATTTCTGGGGCTGGTTATTAATAACCCCGGCTGTTTTGGGGCTCTCGATCTGGGTTGCTTTTCCGTTGGGGTTAAGTTTGGTTGCCAGTTTATGGCGCTGGGATATGATTATGCCTCCGGAGTTTATCGGGTTGCAGAATTATTTGGAATTGAAAACGGATCCGTTATTTTGGCAATCAGTAGGGGTTACTTTGATCTATACTTTAATCGGAGTGCCGGTCCAAATCATGGCCGCATTCCTGGCGGCGTTATTACTGAATGCGAAAGTGCGCGGTATGGGAATTTTTAGAACCTTATTCTATATACCGTCGCTAATTCCGGTTGCCGTCAGTTGCGCCTTATGGCTGTGGCTCTTTAACCAGCAGTTCGGCCTTTTTAACTTGATTTTGGACAGGCTTGGCCTGCCGGCGCAATCGTGGGTCTTCGGCCCGAAAACGGTTGTTCCCAGCCTGATTTTGATGAGTATTTGGGGTATTGGCAGCACAATCGTCATTTTTTTGGCGGGACTTCAAAGTATACCGGAGGAATTGATGGAAGCGGCGGCGATTGACGGAGGAAGAGCGTGGCATCGCTTGCGTCATATCATCTTACCGTTAACGAGCCCGGTGATTTTTTATAATATAGTGATCGGAATCATCGGCGGCTTGCAGACTTTTACCCAACCGTATCTGATGACCAACGGCGGGCCTGCCAACGCATCGTTATTTTACGTATTGCACTTGTACCGCCAGGCCTTTATGTATTCAAAAATGGGATACGCCTGCGCGATGGCCTGGTTCCTATTCATTGTTACTTCGGTGATTGCCGGGCTGGTATTCAAAAGCTCAACACTTTGGGTATTTTATGAGGGTGAGGCGAAAAAGTAATGGTTTCAAATAGTCGGAAAAGGTTTTCCAGATTTTTGATTTATGCCGCTCTGATATTCGGCGCTCTGTTTACCGTGGCTCCGTTTTTATGGTTATTGCGCAGTTCGTTCATGACTCTGCAAGAGATTTTTTCCATGCCCCCCAAATGGTGGCCGGCAACGCCGCAATGGAGTAATTATGTTAATGTATTTACCATGCTTCCTTTTGGGCGTTTTTTCTTAAATACCGTAATCATTGTGGTTCTTAATATAATCGGAGCCCTATTCAGTAATACCATAATGGCCTATGCTTTTGCCCGGATTGATTTCCGCGGCCGGAATATCATGTATGGACTTTGTCTAAGCACATTGATGCTTCCGGCAACCGTAACGATGATTCCGTTATTCATTGAATGGAAATGGCTGGGGGGATTGAATACTTTTATGCCTTTAACAATACCGGCCTTTTTTGGTAACGCTTTTTATATTTTCATGCTGCACCAATTCTTTAAGACAATTCCCATGGAGTATGATGAAGCCGCATTTGTCGACGGGGCCAGTTATCCGCAGATTATCACCAGGTTAATTATGCCGATGGCTAAACCGGCCCTGGCGGTAGTGGTGATCTTCACCTTTATGACCTCGTGGAATGATTTCATGGGTCCATTGCTCTATTTGAATAATCAAGCCAAATATACCATATCGTTGGGCTTAAAGATGTTTCTCTCGATGTTTCGGGCTGAGTGGAACACGCTGATGGCAGCCTCAACCCTGGCGGTGCTGCCGTTGATCGTATTGTTCTTTATAGCGCAACGGTATTTCATCAAAGGTTTGACTATGGGCGGTTTAAAAGGCTAATGAAACATCTACTGATTGGAGAAGACTATTATGAACAACTCGAAAAGTACCCCGCTTTCTTTTAAGGAAGTAAAAATAAACGACCGGTTCTGGGCCGGCAGAATTGAACTTATGGCCAAGAAGGTTATTCCTTATCAATGGGATGCGTTGAATGATAATATCCCGGGCGCCGAGCCGAGCCATGCCGTTGAAAATTTCCGGATTGCGGCCGGAGAATCGGCCGGTGAATTTCACGGCATGGTTTTTCAGGACAGTGACGTGGCCAAGTGGATTGAAGCAGCCAGCTACAGTCTGGTTAGCTATCCGAATCCGGAATTGGAGCGGATCATTGATGAAGTCGTTGATCTGATCGGGAAAGCCCAGCAGCCGGATGGTTATTTGAATACTTACTATACAGTGGCCAAGCCCGATCAACGCTGGAAGGACTTTTCCGGCGGCCATGAGCTTTATTGCGCCGGCCATTTAATGGAAGCAGCGGTGGCTTATTATCAGGCGACCGGAAAGGCTAAATTTTTGAAGATTATGTGTCGTTATGCCGATTACATCGACTCGCTCATGGGACCGGAAGAACATAAAATGAAAGTATATTGCGGGCACGAAGAGATAGAATTGGCATTAATCAAATTGTACAGAGTTACCTGCAACGAGCGGTATTTAAGGCTTAGCCAGTATTTCATTAATGAACGCGGCCGGCAACCTTGTTTTTTGACTCAAGAACCCACGTTTAATGATTCAAAGTCAAAATGGTTTGGGTTGGATTATCATCAGGCGCACGCTCCGGTACGTGAGCAAACCAAAGCCGACGGCCATTCGGTACGGGCAATGTATCTTTATACCGGTATGGCTGATTTAGCCATCGAAACGGTTGATGAATCCCTATATCAAGCACTCCGAAAATTATGGGACAATGTGACTAATTACCGGATGTATATTACCGGCGGATTAGGTTCCCAGGGTCATGCCGAACGGTTTACCTTTGATTATGACCTTCCCAATGATACCGCATATGCAGAAACCTGCGCTACCATCGGCTTGATTTTCTGGGCGCAACGGATGTTGTTATTGCATCCGGAGGGCCGTTACGCGGATGTAATGGAGAGAGCACTATATAACGGCGCTTTGAGCGGCATCTCGCTGGACGGGCGGAAATATTTTTATGTGAATCCCCTGGAGGTGTTCCCGGAGGCAGTTCGCGGCCGCTATGACCTGCAACATGTCAAACCCGAGCGGCAGCAATGGTTTGGTTGCGCTTGTTGTCCCCCGAAAATCGCCAGATTGATTACATCCTTGGGGCAGTATATTTATTCGCAAAACGATGAGGCAATATATACGCATTTATATATCGGCAGTGAGGCCCATTTTGTGATCCGCGATACCGGGATTTTATTAAGCCAAAACACGAATTATCCATGGGAAGGGAAAGTTCAATTTTTCGTTGAACCGGATGGTCAAACAGAATTTACCATCGCCTTCCGGGTCCCGGGATGGTGCCGGAATTATCAAATTCTGCTAAATGGGGAAAGCGCCCGGGATGTTCTTATCGATAAAGGATATGCCAAAATGAGGCGATTATGGCGCAAAGGAGACCGGATTGAACTTTATTTTGAGATGCCGATTGAACTGATTCAGGCCCATCCCAAGGTACGGCAAGACTCCGGTAAAGTGGCCATTCAACGCGGTCCGCTCATTTATTGTCTTGAAGAAATAGACAATGGCAATAATTTATGGGATATCTCCCTAACGAAGCATGGGAAATTATCTGCCGAATTTTCGGAAGAGCTCGGTGGTGTGGCGGTAATCATCGGCGAAGCCTTGCGGACGAAAAATGGTCGCTGGGGCGACATTCTTTACCATCCGGTTGATGAGGAAACAAGATCAGTGCCTATTAAAGCGGTCCCATATTATTTATGGGGAAATCGCAAACCCGGGGAAATGATAGTATGGGTTAACCGGAAATGAATAACCGGGATCCGGCGGATTAAACGGATTTCACAGATTCATCGCTGTTTCTGTAGGCCCAAAATCCGCCGCCGAAAATTTCCCGGCTATGGGAGGACATAAAATGCAGTATCAGCAAAAAATACAGCCGGTCCTTCACGCCGTACCGTCTTCAATGGTTATGATCGATGATCGATTTTGGAAACCCCGTTTAGAGAACAATCGAGAAGTTTCCTTGTTTTCTCAGCATCAATTTTTGGTGCAAAGCGGTGTGGTTGACAATTTTAAAAAGGCAAGCCAAA
>JBLNDC010000552.1:0-3402 GCA_050261255.1 Bacteroidota bacterium | reverse complement strand
TTCTCCGAGATGCCCCAACATCATTCCAGCACATAGAATCATAGGAAGCGGATTAATGATATTTTTCCCTGCCGCTTCGTATCGGGGATTGTGATTTACCGGTAGAAAAACCGAAGCAGCTTGACCGATATTACCGGTCGGAACAAGTCCGGAGACTAACGCCGACGCTTCATCGGAGATTATATCCCCAAAAAGGTTCGTGGTAAGAATGACATCGTATTTATCCGGCGATTTAATCAAATTATGGGCCACATTATCGATATACTCGTCCTTTAACTCGATATCCGGATATTCGCGGGCAGTTTGCCTGACAATCTCCAAGAAAAAACCGCATCCCATCTTTAAAACATTACATTTGTGCACAGCGGTGATTCTTTTTCTTTGATGTTGACGGGCATATTCAAAAGCAAACCGGGAGATCCGTTCACAACCCTCGCGGGTAAGCAGCCTCAAAGATACAACCGTATCTTCGGTAGGCATGAATTCTCCATAGCCTTTGAAAAGATTTCGATCCGCCAAAAAACCTTCCATATTTTCCCTAATGCAGACTAAATCGATATTAGGCTTTAGGGACCATACGCCGGGAAAAGTTTTAACCGGCCTTACGTCGGCAAAAAGGTTCAGCTCCTTACGAATTCGCCCTAGGGGGCTAAGTCCTGAAATATCTCCGGTGTTTACCGCCCCAATAAGTACCGCATCTGCCATTCTAACCCCTTCCAGGGTTTGATCCGGTAAAACCGCCCCGAAATCATCCAAGGCCTGTTTACCAAAGGGATACTCAACGAATTCTAGTCTGAAATCAGCTGTATTTTTTTGAACTTCATCCAAAACGCGGCAGGCGCTTTTTAATAATTCAGGGCCGACCCCATCTCCAGGTAAAAGGGCGATTCGGTATTTATTCACTTCCCTGCCTCCTTTGTAGGGAAAAAACCCTCGGGAGCAAGTTCCGGGTGAGCCGAAGCCATGGCTTGAAAATGTTCCGTATCATCCTCACGTTCAAACATGCTAATCGCGCCCGCTGGACAAACCTGGCTGCAAAGGCTGCATCCGGCGCAGTTTTTCTTGCGGACCGCCGCGATCCGCGCCATCGTTAAGGCGTCATACCAGCAAACTTCCTTACAACGGCCGCAACCGATACATTTGTCCGGGTCAATCTTGGCGTAGAGCGGCTTGACTTTGTCCATCAAGTCTTGATTATTATAAATCTGGCGCATGGCCATCCCTTGAAAATCAGCGATGCGATCATACTTTTTCCGTTCCATGAAACCGGCGATACCGTCGAGCAGCTCTTTCACATAGCCAAGCCCGCGGATCATCACGGGGGTGCAATATTGGACCGCGGCCGCGCCGGACATCAAGAACTCAATTGCGTCCTGCCAACTGGAGGCGCCCCGGTTGCCCATGACCGCGAAATTGCATTTGGCGGACACTTCCGCCACCCATCGCATACTCAATGCTTTGAGGCCGGGGCCGGTACCCGGCGCCGGGCCGTATACCACCGGTTTTCCGGTTTCGATATCCACCCGGAGTACTTTATTATTGGCGAACATGGTGACTCCAGCCGCTCCGGCCTTTTCAAACAATTTGGCCAGTTCGTCAAAGTTCATCCCGTCCGGACTAATCTTGACAAACATTGGAATCTTGACGCTCTGACGCAGTTTCTCGATTATTTTGACGCCTTCGTGGGGGTTCCGGGTATAATAAATCCCGACCATCGTATCTTCCGGGCTCTTGGCCAGTCCTTCCGGAGGGAATGGGCAGCAAAAGTTCAATTCCAGAGCGTCGCAACCGGCTTTTTCGTAGGCGATGGCGATTTCTTCCCACTCTTGCATACCGCGGGCCGAATAACTGCCGATGATGGCGCAATGATGTTGTTTGGCGTAAGGCGACGCCTCGGAGATAATCTTGGCGAATTCCAGCGGCCGGTAAACCGAATTGTGTTCCCGGTGCATCCAGAAATAATCGTCCGGCACATAATAAGGATTGGAACTATCCTTTTTATAGTCAATCAAACGATATAACGGCCTCGGATAGCGTTGCAAATACCAGACGGTGGACGCGGTTTTCGTTACTATCGCTCCGAAACCGGCGTCGACGCAGTTTTTAATATGTTCCACCGTCCCCGCCAAAGGGCCTCCCGCCGCGATGATTGGATTTTTAATCTCCAGGGGCCCCAATTTCACGCTTAAATCTTTCATTCGAATCCTCCTTTTGGTGTTAATATGCTTTGATAACAGGAACCCGGCGCGATTTGTGAATACCTGTTATATACAAATTGTATACAATTTAAAACAACAAGCTAAATGATTAATTATCGTCTTTGTCGTTACGGAAACTTCCATCCGCCCAGGCATTCCAGGCGATGCCCGTCTGATCCTTTCAATCTGATCGCCTAAAATGGCTAAAAACTCAGAAAGCCGACGGTTATCAGCGTTTCTGAGGATGAAATTATGCGGGCTTACATCGGATTGAAAAAGAGCTTCATAATCATGTTGCGCCAACTTTTGGTCAAGATTGTCCGAAAAAAGAGTAATTAAAGGCTTGATTTCTTCATTCCGATAATTTTGAAGCGTCACGCGTAATGCCGCGACTTCCAATACCTGCCTGACAAAAAAAGCCTCATGGACATCCTGGACCGGCAATTCAGCGACAAAAGCCCCTTTGCTGGGGATGTCCTTACCAAACCATTATAATGCAATTCCTTCAGCGCTTCCCGGATCGGGGTCCTGCTAATACAAACTCTTTACTAAGCTGCTCTTCGGGCAATGCCGCGCCAGGTTGGTATTTATATGTAATAATATTTATTTTTAATGCTGTAATAAGCCTTATCTCGCAGGGAATCTCTTCTCATTATTCATCCGGAACAAATACATGCTGTATACAATTTGTATATTAATAAAATTCTTTCATGTTTTAGAAATTCCTGCTTTTATCTAAAAAAATTTTCATCCCTTTACAAAGCCTTTCACAAACCGTTCCAATGCCGCGCTAAACTCGTTAAGCTCCCCGGCGCTCTCGTCCGGGTTGAGCGCCTCGTACTCGCCGCATCTCAATACCGACGGTTGAATCGTCAGGCTTTCCCCTGCCACGCTTGTCAAAAAACCCACCATCTCTACCTGTTCGTCCGGGACGGACTGGTCCGCTTCACCAAAACTATCCGTGGATAAAATCGAATAACAGCCCCCATCGGCGCAGGGAAGCGGGTTTCCGTTATTAAAATCGCTAAAGGGCAAGTATAAAAGCGCGCCCCGGAGCAATGATTCCTGGACTGAATCCCAAGTTATTTCTCCCGTTCCCGGTTCCACCGGAGCGCCATCTTTCGTAAAAAAAGTGATCACTGCCACCGGAATCCCGTTCCGGCGTAAAAAGTTGAAGATCGCCCCGATAAATCCTATTAAATTG
>JBLNDC010000551.1:0-3463 GCA_050261255.1 Bacteroidota bacterium | reverse complement strand
AACCAAATTGATAACCCAAACCACTATTGAACGAAAAACCCCTTCGATAGCGTCCGGTTGAGCCAAGTAGTTTTGGAAAAAGGCTTCCGGGATCTGAAAACGGGTTTTCAAAAAAAAGATTAGCCCTTGTCCCAATCCAAGCAGTTTATCGGCTAAAGTTGGAATTTTCGGAAGGATCCTTAATGCCTCTCGATAAGCCACTAACAAAACGATCCCGGTAATAGTCAATAATATAAAAATCGTGACTGCCAATACGAAAGATACCGCTAATTTGCGATTTAACCCCAAATAAATTTCGGTTTGCTTGATTATCGGTTCGATCAGACAAGCTAGGAGAATTCCTAATATAAAAGGTGTCAATATCGGAAATAGATATTGCATACCCAAGATAACCCCGAGACTAACTGCAATTACCCATAGAAGTATTTTAATTTCATTATTCAAGATTAACACCGCTTTTAAATCAGCGCTTCAGTCAACGGACATGGACAGCCCAATTGGGGCCCTGTTTTTAAAACCGGTAGTTTAGAAACCGCAATATAAAATAACAGTAATCCTGTTTAAAAAAACGGCTTAAAGTAAATCACAATGTAGTAAACAACCGGCGCGGAAAGGAGTAAACTGTCGAAACGGTCCAATACACCCCCGTGTCCGGGTAAGAAATGACCAGAGTCTTTAACGCCGGCATTGCGTTTGATGACCGACTCCACCAAATCTCCAAATTGGCCCGCTACTACAACCAACAACCCCAATAATAATATTGACAAGGCCGGTTTGTGAAAATAGCTTCCTAAGATTTCCGCCATCAATAAGCCTCCGACCAAGCCTCCCAGTGAACCCTCGATACTTTTTTTAGGACTAATCTTAGGGCTGAGTTTATGTCTACCAAAATTAACCCCGATAAAATAGGCAAAAGTATCGTTGGCCCAAGTGACCAAGACTGTAAAAAGGACATAAAACAAGCCATCCTGTCCGGGAATGAATCTTAATAGTAAGATATATGCAAACATGAAACCGATATAGACCGTTCCGAATAAATTAGCTGCCGCATTAATCAATCCTTGTTCGGGGTTTCCGCTTAAAATTTCTTTTATAAAAACAATGAATAATACCGCGAATAACGTCAGGCCAATAGTTTGTTCACCGATATGGACCGACTCCAAAGGATCAAGTCCGAATTTGCTTCCAATTACATGAACCAAGGCTAACAAAAACAAGGAACAAAATAACATTACCGCTGTTTGGGAACGTAAATTCTGCCGTCTCATTAATTCGGCGTATTCCAAAACTCCTAAAGTAGTTAATAAGCCGATGCCCAAAGTAAAAGGAAGTCCGCCAAGACCAATCAGGGTCAATAATAAACAGCCACCCAATATTCCTGAAATCAACCTTTGGATCATTGACCCGACCCTCCTCCTTTTATTCGTCCGAAACGGCGTTCCCGACGGCCGAATGATTCAAACGCGGCTAACAGATCGTTTTTGGTGAATTCCGGCCAGTAAAGCTCTGAAAAATATAGTTCAGTGTAAGCCATTTGCCAAATAAGAAAATTACTGATCCGGTGCTCCCCGCCAGGACGGATTAATAAATCGGGGTAGGGTTGTCCAGCGGTAAATAAACGTTGAGCAATGTCCTCTTCTTTTAGGTATTCCGGATCCAACTTACCTTCGATTACTTGGCGGGAGATACCCTTGACTACGGCTAAAATTTCGGAACGTCCCCCATAATTAAGGGCAATATTAAGCGTCAAAGCGCGATTATTAGAGGTTAACCTTTCACTTTCCTCCATGAGTTCAATCAAATTTGAAGCTAACTTCTCCTTAAGTCCGATAAACCTAATCCGGATTTGCTGCTCGTGAAGTTTTGGCACCTCATTCCGGAGCGCTTCCAAAAAAAGACTCATTAAATAATCGACTTCGGCGGCGGGACGATTCCAATTCTCGGTAGAGAAAGCATAAAGAGTGAGATATTTAACACCTGATTCCAGGCAGACCTCAATTGTATCGCGAATTCGCTCCACACCGGCTCGGTGCCCGGCGGAACGGGGCAATCCTCTTTTTTCAGCCCAACGTCCATTGCCATCCATGATGATCGCCAGGTGTTCCGGTATAGCCATCGGGGCATTTCTCTTCTTTTTTTTAAACCAATTAATTATGTTCATATGTAATAAAAAACCCTCCATGGAACAGAGTGTTTTCCGAACAATCGGATAACACGCTGTTGAAAAAGCTATTGAAAAGTTAACCAACCTTTTCAATGCTTCTTCGGAGGGATGGAATTCAAACTTCCAGAATCTCCTTTTCTTTTTGAGCAAGCAACTTATCAATTTCGGCAATATATTTATCAGTCAGCTTTTGAGTTTCATCCAATCCTTTTTTACTTTCGTCCTCAGTAATTTTGCTGCCTTTTTCCAATGATTTAATCTTGTCGTTGGCATCCCGACGGAGATTACGGATGGCTACTCTTTTCTCTTCCGCTTCTTTACGTACGACTTTGACCAATTCTTTACGGCGCTCTTCAGTTAATTGTGGTATTGGTAAACGAATGACCGTTCCGTCATTGACGGGGTTCAAACCCAAATCCGCTTTTAAGATCGCCTTTTCAATCGCAGCTAAAATTGTTTTATCCCACGGTTGAATTACGATGGTTCGAGGATCGGGCACAGTGATACTCGCAACCTGATTCAAAGGACTTGGATTGCCGTAATATTCGACCACCACCCGATCCAATACTCCGGCGCTGGCCCTTCCGGTTCGTACTGTTTGAAACTCTTTCTTTGTTGCTTCAATCGTCATTTTCATATGGTTTTCGGTCTCTTTAATAAGATCTTTCACCATATCAATCTCCTCCTCTGACGAATGTTCCGACTTTTTCTCCTAATACAATACGCATAATATTTCCGGTTTGATTGAGATTAAATACTACGATTGGAATCTGATTATCCATACATAAAGAAGTTGCTGTGGCATCCATTACTCGTAGGCGTTGTTGCAATACTTCCATGAATTTTAAATCTTCAAACCTAACCGCCAACGGATCAACTTTGGGATCTGCGCTGTATACTCCGTCTACTTTTTTAGCCATTAAGATGATTTCCGCTTCAATTTCGGCCGCTCTTAAAGCCGCAGTAGTATCGGTTGAGAAATAAGGATTTCCGGTTCCCGCGCCGAAAATTACGACTCTCCCTTTTTCCAGGTGCCTAATAGCTCTTCTTCGAATGTAAGGCTCGGCAACCTGCCTCATCTCGATAGCTGTCTGAACCCGGGTGGCGACACCGTGCTTTTCGAATGAGTCCTGCAAGGCTAAAGAATTAATCACGGTTCCCAGCATTCCCATGTAGTCCGAAGTTGCCCGATCCATTCCGGCCTTGCTGCCGGCTGCGCCTCTCCAGAAATTGCCGGCCCCAACCACTACCGCAAGCTGTACCCCCAAGTCGACCACTTCTTTAGTTTGCCGGGCTATC
>JBLNDC010000550.1:0-5234 GCA_050261255.1 Bacteroidota bacterium | reverse complement strand
TTCTTTTCCACCCGAACTACGCACTCCACGTGACTCGCGAAGCGGTTATTCTGGCGGAATCGAATCACACCGCCGCCGTAAAAGCCAAACCTGCATCGCCTATGAAACGGAGTTAAAGATGAGGCTTCCGGCATTGACTTTTTGGGGAAAGCTGGCGGGAAAGATGGCTCACCGCATCGAACTGGGCGCAACTGTAGAGACAGCGGAAGAAGCCGGGGCGGCTCTCCCGTCTTTCCTTCTCCACCAATTATAACACACATCTTGAAGGGGCAAATCGGAAAGAGACTCGCCCCCTGTCAAAATTCCGCCTCGGCTCTGCACTTTCCCTTCAGACGAAAAAAGAATATTGATATATAAACGTTCCACAGGCAAACCATTGAAAATTTCCAAAGTTGAGATACCGATCAATAACCAAAATTCAGGTATTAATATTTCAGAGATTGAAAAAACATATTTAAATATCTGACCCCACAAAAGAAAAAGGCGCGTCCTTGCGCCTTCTCGCAATAATTTGCCCCATATCAGCATTGAAACTTATTTTCTTGATTTTTCATTAATAAACTTCCGCGCGTTTTTCATTCCGCCGAAACCTTTAAACATCGTATTGATCTTTTCTTGCTCGATTTGGTCTATATTTATAGTCCCTCTTTTGTTTTGCTTCATACATCAGCTTATCGCTATGCTGAATCAGATCATCGATACTATGAAAATCATTATTAACGGACCCAAAAATATCGCCCGAATAAACTGGGAACTGTGAACGAAGCCTTAATGCATCACCCGGATTTAGAAAACTGGGAACGAAACCCGAGAGTATCTTCTACCAATCTAATTTTTGTATGGCACCGCCCAGCAAGGAGGTCGGGCGCGTGGCACGGGAACAGGGACGTTCCACGCCATAGGGGTCTTGAACCTACCCTGAGCCGCGTTTAGGACGGACGCGGCTATATAAATGGCGCAAGCCTTTCCTTCGGAGTGACATGGATGTGTGTCCCAGGATGGGACGAAAAAGCGAGAGGACAGCGATGTCCGAAATGGCCCGAGGCACTTTGGTATTCATTTTCTATTAAGCCTTAATTTTGCAATCAACATTCTTGTCGTCGCTCACTTGTATCAATCCTGATTCATAGTTAAAACCTAATAACATTAAGGCCTAAAAGCGACCTAACTCTTGCTCTTCCCTGGCAGGGAAGAGTAACCCTAAACGTTGATCTCTAAAAGCATTTCAGGCCTTCAAAAGTTTTGATATTCTATGCTGTTTTTAATAACTGAAGGAACACCTGGAAAAATGTAAAATAAAGCATCTACGATCTTCGTTTATTATTGTCATTAAATTTGACCTTCAACGTCTATTTACCAATACCTTAACCTCTGTAACTAACTCCTTCAATCTTTGACAGGCATTTACCACGCCACTAGCATTAGGTGACAAGAGCGCGAAGATCTCCTCCACCCGTTTTTGATAATTACCAGGCGCCTTCGGAAAGGATGCAATCATCTTTACTGCCTTCTTCTCATTGATGCAATATTCCTCGTTTAAGGCGAACAACACCTGGTTCAAGCAGGAGACGGCTCTAAATAAATGCCCGGCCACGTAAGATAGGTCGTCTTTATCAGCATTATCCTCAGCAAACATCAGGGAAAAACCGGCTTCGAACATGAAGTAGCCGATGATCGATTTTTTCATCGCTTCCGGATACGGGATTGCCTTCCCTTTCAATGCCTGAAGACAGCCGTCCCGATCGGCCAATATTTTGCAAATAGCGATTTCTCCAAGATACATGACATTAAGATAGGCATGGGGGTGCCCGGCGTGATAATGGGCGGTAACTTTCCCAACCAGGCAATCATCGATTACCTTCTCAACCCGGCGGATGTCCCGGAGGATGAAGTCCACATGAAACCGTCCACGATTAGCCAACCGCCGCCATTGACCCATTCTCCCCAAGCGCCCAGCGGTGTAATCAGTTCCGGCCGATGGGCATCATCCAACATAGAGGCGGTTGGGTTCAGGCTTGACGGGTCAAATTCAACCTCGGAATCATAATAGATGCCGATATCAATATCGGAGTTTGGCCGATGGGTGCCTCGGGCTCTGGAACCTCCTAATACTATCCCGATTATACCGGGCGCTTCAACGAGCGCCCGGATGATTTTATCTAAAGTAGCTTGAATATCCATATTACTCCTCCTTTTATGCTTCGACTATTTCCTTTAGATCAAGCTTTCTCATGGAAGGCGCGATCAGCAACAAAAAGGCGGTCCCAATGATTAAAACCCCGGACAGAAAGAACCACCTGCTAACCCCGATCCGGTCGGTAAAAGAGCCGGAAAGGATCAGCCCCAAGGGCATAGCCCAATACTAAGGATACCAAGAACAATCATCATCAATTACTCCTTTATATTATCTATATCTCTTAGTGATTTTGTTTGGAAAACAAAAAAACGGACCATTATCCAAAATGGACTTTGTTCCGCAGATTTCACGAGAAAAAGACAACTGAAAATAAAAGAGTAACCGGGAAGGTACGCGTCTTCTAATTCCATGTCTGATTCGTAAAAATAAGCGCCACAAAAAGCCCACTTTAGTGGATGGTTAATTACCGCTTTTTAGGCTAGCTTACCTTAAACGAACCGAATCCATAGAATTTGTGTCCTTCTACCCAAATAGTATTAATATTATGTCATAAAAATAAGAATAATTCAAGCTGGAGGGCACATAACCAGCAAGGCAGATAATCCAATATTATTGCAAACGCTGATACATAATAATACATTTTTCCCAAATTAAAAAAGGAATTATAGTTTGAAATAAAGAAGTATTAATACATTTAGTAGTCTGTTTGGAAAATAACGGGGGGTGCCATTAATGTTTACTAAGTTAGTCCAATTAGTAAAAACAATCCTCTCCAAAATTAGTGTGTTTTATCAAATTTTAACCATCATTCTAATAATGATCGCTTTCATGATGCTTCAAAGCTTCAATGGCCATCAAGCCTTAACTACGATCCACCAAAACACCGAAAAGATCTATACCAGAACTTCCACGATGGGTAAAGAAGATACTTCCAATGTCGAAACCGACATTGAAAAAATTCGCAGTTGTTATCTGGCCAAACTACTTAATGAATCATCGGTAGCCGCAGCGTTAGAAGTTGATCTGAAAGTATTATTTAACAAAATCCACACTCTAGGAGATATTAACGATTCCACTAAGCAAAGATTAGACAGCCTTTTTAGTGAGCTAAAGACTATCATCGCTGCACCCGCCCAGGCTAGCAACTTGGCATCTCTTAACCAAACCGTTGATGATTTACACAAAACCGTCAAACTCCTACGTAATAACATCAGTAGTAATAATTACAATTTATTTTTAGATAGTAAAAAACTAGCCACTAAACTAATTAAAACCAATTTAACCCTCATGATCAACGAAACAGTGCTCATAACCTTATTGGGTCTGCTGATCGCCGGTTTTGTCTCGCGACCCTTAAGAAAAATGGTTGACCGGGTAAAATCCTTAGAGACCGGCAACTTATCCCATGACAGCACTAGCCCCTTTGGTTCACGTGAAGTTACCAAAGCGGTTAAAGGTCTCGATAAGGCCATTACGGGACTACGCGGTTTAGTGACTGATATTATTGAAAAAGCAAGCGCCTTGGATCGGGCCAGTTCCGAACTGAGCGCAGTCTCCGCCGATACCGGCCGGTCTGCTATGGAAGTGGCTAAATCCGCCGATGAACTCGCCACCTCCTCCGCAGAACAGGCTAGACAAGTTTCGGAGGCAGTGGAGTGCATCAGGAAATTATCGGAGATGGTGATTCAAGTCACCCAGGAGTCGCAACAAATCGGCGCCGCCTCCGGCCAAGTCGCCCAATCAGCGGAACTCGGACAAAAAGTAACCCATGAGGTTGCAGCAGAGATTAATGGGTTATTTGAGGCTACCAAGAAATCGGCTGCTGTTATTAATACCTTGAGCAGTACTTCGGAGGAGATCAGTGGCATAACTGCGATCATCGAAGGTATTGCGGAACAGACAGCTTTATTGGCATTAAACGCCTCAATTGAAGCCGCCAGGGCTGGGGAGCACGGTAAAGGTTTCGCCGTGGTTGCCAAAGAAACCGCCAAACTGGCCGAGCAATCAAAACAATCAACCCAGATGATAGCGGAATTAATTATGCAAATGAAAATCCGTAGCAACCAAGCGGTTGAGGCGATGCAGCAAGGCATATCCCGGGCGGAAGCAGGTAAGAATTTGGTAGAAAAAGCCACCGTAACCTTCCAAGAGATTAATAAAGCCTTAACCAATACCATTGACCAGATCGACTCCATCGTCAAATCCACCAGGCAAATGGCTGCCAATAATGACAAGGTAACTGAAGCGATCAACGCAATTGCGGTGATTAGTGAGCAAAACATGGCTAGCACCCAGGAGGTTTCGGCTATCTCCGAAGAACAGAACGCTTCGGTAGAACAAGTTACGGCTTTGGCCGACAACCTAAGGCAAATTGCCAGTAGCCTTAAACAAGCCATCGGGGTTTTTAAAATCGACTAACTGATAATTAATGACGCTTGGTTAAGCTTATTGGCCCGTCTACGGTAATGGCGATGGTATGCTCTAAACTCTCATCCTTGGTCCGGGCGAGCCACCCATTGGAGGAATCGGTGGTTAAAAGATAACTTCTAGCATTAACTATCGGTTCAATGGTGAAGACCAGGCCTACTTTAATCTTATAACCCCTGCAAGCTAGGGAAAAATGGGGGACTCGAGGGTCCTCATCCATCACCGGCCGATGCCATGCCCCGAAGAATTCTCTTCCTACCGAATAACCTTCCGCTTCGGCTGATCTTTGGATGACCTTGGAAATATCATCAATCCGGTTGCCGATCACTGCCTACTCTCATACTCTCCGGCGCCGATACTATGTCCCACCATTACCACCGCAGCGCTCGACATCCCAAAAATTGCGACCATAAATAGATTACCGATAGTATTACAAATCTGGACCGCGGCTACCGCCTGGGTGCCCATTCTCCCGTAAACTACCGCATAGGCCATAGTGCCAAACCCCCAGCAGAGATCATTCAAAATCACCGGCAGGATGGTTTGGTAGGATTTTTTGAAAAATTCCAAACTTACATCGGATAATTCTTTAAAAGTAGCTGCCAAAGCGCCTTTCCCCTTATAAACTACCCACGCCAAGATAATTGCCTCGACTACTCGCGCGATCACT
>JBLNDC010000549.1:0-3110 GCA_050261255.1 Bacteroidota bacterium | reverse complement strand
AACATTAAGCAAATGTTACAATAATTACTTATCCGTCTACTCCAAAACTCCTCCATTTAAATTGCTTATTCAAATATTTTTTTAATGTTTTTATCTGAAAACAGCTACTCTATTATTAATGAACGCTTCTAATTCATCTCTTTCCGGCAAGCCTTCAATATCCCCGGAAGTGGTAACGGCAAAAGCGCCCATGGCATTAGCCAGTCCTAAATTCTCTAAAAGGACTTAGCGGAAAAATATAGAAATTAATGTATTGGTATCTATTACTTAGAACCCTGTAATTTACACTGTTAATAGAAGTATCAAGCTTATTTTCTAAAGATAGGAGAGAAAAATATGAATCTTAATTATACGATAATTTTATCGATAGCCGCGGCCTTAATCATTTTTGAGTTGTTGCACGAGATTACCGGGTTATTCTTAAAGATCCTTCTTTTAATAGCTAAGATCCTGATTGTGTCCTTTGAATATTTCGTATTATACCGAATCTGGGCGGAAAACGGGCTTTTTTTCAAAATAACGATTCCTTTAGCTTTTATAGGATTTCTCATTCTCCAAATATTGCTTTTTCGAAAATGTAAAGAAAAAAGCCCTCTCCGAAGGGCTTTGCTGAGTTCGATGATTATTGGAACTCCTATAATAAGCTATACGACCACCTTTTTGTTAGCTCAATTGTTTCAGATTAAAGTAAAAACAGTGCTGGACATGGTCGATTTTTTGCCATCTGTCCTTCAACATAAGAATTAGTAATAACCGCTCAAGTATTACTCGTCTCAAATCGTTATTTCTCGATTCATTCACCGTCATCGATTACGGTTACGCACGCAAGCATGGTTATCCTATCTTGATCCTATTATCCACGAAGAAATTCACTTTTTAATATCGAGTACAGTTTAACGTCATGATGCGTTCCTCTAGCGAAAAACAACCCTCGAACAACTCCCTCGAAGGTCATCCCCACTTTTTGCATTACTCTTCCCGAAGCAATATTCTCAATCATATGATGGGCCTCGATCCGGTTAAGGTCCATCTTCTCAAACCCATGTCGGATAATGACGCTGGCCGCCTCGGTCATTATTCCCCGGTTCCAGTAGTCCCGGGATAAAACATAACCAATCCCCGCCCAATGATGTTGTTTGTTCCAGTTAACAAAACCGCATGTCCCGATGAGTTTTCCATTAGCTTTGTATTCCAAGCCCCAGTCACCAATTGCTTCATGTTCGTATTTTTCGATGGTCATTTTTATAAAAGAAATGGAATCGTTGATGGTCCGATGAGTTTCCCAGGTAACATATTTGGATACTTCGGGGTTTGACGCATACTCAAAAACATCCTCCGCATCCTCCATAGTCAGTTTACGCATGACTAGTCGTTCCGTTTCATACCTTGGGATTGGTTCAAGTAGTTCGTTATTCATTTAGGATTATATTCCTTTCTTAATCAATACCCGCGGAAACACCGTGAAGTGACTCCGCGGGTCTACCCAAATGTAGGATACCGTCTCTGTGCTGCCTACATAACGCTTTAAGCATACTCGCTTTGAAATATTTTATATACAATAATTGGTTTTGTCAATAATAATTCCGATGATGCCAATATGGAATGATCAAAAAAGCAAAAATTGCGGCTTTACATTATCTAAAAAACAAGACCTGTTATTTCACGGTCTTGTTTTTTGGATTTTGGTATTTTATCTTTACGGTTATATAAAATTGGTGAGTTACTCGTTCTTCAAATTGGCTGCATAGAAAGGCACAAAGCTGTTTTTAATCAAACCAAGCTCATGCCCTCCAGGATATTCTTTTAATTCATGTGGAATGTTATTTTCATTTAGTTACTTTGAAAAGTAAAAACACCTTTTGGGAATCCATTGATAAGTATCTGATTGCCCATAAACGATTTGAATAACTTTTAGGGGCTTCTGCAACTTCAAGTAAGAGTCAATTTTGGGTATGTTTTATTTAAAATTTTATGCTTAAAACTCCGCTTCTTTTGGGCAAAATCCTCAACCACTTGCCCGTTGCCAAACAATTTATATTTATAGCTTACCAAACCCTCCAGCCCTACCGGCCCTCGGGCATGGAGCTTACTGGTGCTGATCCCGACCTCAGCCCCGAACCCGTAACGAAAACCATCACTAAAACGGGTGGAACAGTTCCAAAAGACATTTCCCGAATCCACTAAGTTCATGAATTGCTCGGCATTGGCCCGGTTTTGAGTTACTATGGTGTCCGTATGGCCGGAACCGTAATGATTGATATGCTCAATGGCATCTTCCAAGTTTTCCACTACTTTGATTGACAATTTATAATCGAGGTACTCGGTCTGCCAATCTTTCTCCGTGGCTGGTTGGACATTAATAATCGATTGTGTTTTCGGGCAGCCAAAAAGTTCTACCTTCTTTTCATCCATAGCCCGTTTCAATAAAGGTAAAAATTCCGCCGCTACCTCCTTGTGGACCAACAAGGTTTCGGTTGCGTTACAAACCGCCACATACTGAGTTTTGGAATCAACCGCGATCCTCACCGCCATCTCCAAGTCGGCGTCGGCGTCCACGTAGCAATGACAGATCCCGTCGGCATGCCCCATCACCGGAATTCTCGAGTTATCCATGATATAACGAACGAATTCGTTGGAGCCGCGGGGGATGATTAAATCAATGTACTCGTCAAGTTTCAGCATTTCATTCACATCGGCCCTGGTCTCAAGGAGGTGAACCCAACCTTGGGGAATATCTGCTTTTTGAGTGGCTTGAATAATTAAATCAGTTAAAATCCGGTTGGTGGCGGTCGCCTCTGATCCGCCTTTCAGTAAAGCGCTGTTGCCGCTCTTTAGGCAGAGGGTGGAGATTTGTACTAAAGCGTCAGGACGAGATTCAAAAATGATACCGATTACCCCGATGGGACAAGTTACCCGGTAAAGTTCCAAACCTTGATCCAACTCCGTGGCTAACAAGGTTTTGCCTACGGGATCTTCCAACTGAATCAAGCTACGGATTCCGGCCACTACCTCCGCTAATTTAACTTCATCGAATTTCAAGCGTTTTAAAAGCGGCGCCGCCAAATGCTCCTGCTCGCTGCGGTTCAAATCTTCCTGATTAGCTCGAATAA
>JBLNDC010000548.1:0-2678 GCA_050261255.1 Bacteroidota bacterium | reverse complement strand
TCCTAAACTCTTAAAAACAATTCCAGGTTTGCCTCCGGGTTTCGGTGATTTATGAAAACTTAAATTCCTATGATATAGTGAAGCCAAGGGAGGAATTGTAGAAGTATGGCATTGGAAGTTGGCCAGATCGTGGAAGGTAAAGTAACAGGCATTACCAATTTTGGAGCTTTTATTGAACTTCCTAGCGGTCAAACAGGTTTGGTTCATATTTCCGAGGTAGCGGATGAGTATGTCAAAGACGTTAATCATTTTTTAAAACAAAATGATCTGGTCAAAGTAAAAGTATTAAATTTGGATAAGGGAAAAATCGGCCTCTCCATAAAACAAGCTCAACCTCGTGTTGAAAGGGTCCCAAAACAGAGCCACCAGAATTTTGAAGATAAGTTAGCAAAATTCATGAAAGATTCCGATGAACGGCAATCTACTTTACGAAGAAATACTGATGCCAAAAGAGGCGGCAGGGGTGGCGGTCGCGCCCCAAGTATGTAATTGGAATCGAATTGGTGATCGAAATAGAGACCGGAGATTAAATTCAATGACCTTAATCAAAGCATTTAATCGCCGGTTTTTTGTTTGGTTTCAATCAGGAAAATTGGTTGGATTGCTCTTAGGTTCCAGTTCAGTAATTATCTGATGGAGGTATTGCTTTACCCGAGGTTTTTTATGAAGGGGCACTCGCTTGTCTGCGATTTGTAAGGCGATTTCCCCGAAAGTCCAGGGTCTATAGAAAGAAGAATTAATTTCTTTAGCTATTTTAAGAGCTGTTTGATATTCTTTGGCTGCGGCTGCTAAGATTGCTATCTGGGAAAGGACTGACGCCCGGTTAACTTCAAGCAGGGTGGTTTCATCGGCGATTTTGTCGGCTAGTGCTAAGGCTTGTTGGTATTGACCTCTATTGGCGTTTTGGAGCGCTAACCGGGCAAAGGTAGCGCCTTGGACATCAATAGTAAGATATTCAGGGATATATTTTTGAACCAATTGAATTGCTTTCTCAACTTCGCCCATTTGATCATAGGCGACTGCTATTTCTGCAAATGCTTCGGCCCGATTGAATTCCGACAGTTTTGTCGCTAGGGAGCTATTCGACTCTAATAATTGTCCGGCGTTTTGATAGTCTTGAAGTTTTATAAAGCGTAAAGCGACGTAGTTAAGGGCGGACAATTTTTGAGGCAGTTGGTAAGATTCGAATTGATTCGCGATTTTGACGGCTTGTTCAAAATTGGATAAAGCCAAGTCTCTTTGGCCTTCCTTCCCGGCATAAAATCCGATGTCGGCTAGAGCACTTACTTTACAAGCGATATTTGAGGATCTAATTTTAGCAGCTAATTCTTGGGCCTTTTCAAAACGGCCGTTGGCTGCATATTGTTCGATTATAACCCGTAAAGTTTCAGCTAGAAGGTCATCATCATTGATATTTTCCGCAGTTTTAAGGGCTGATTTGAATTTTTCTTTAACCGCGTACTGCTTAGCGATGATTGACCAAGCCTCATCCGGGGGTTGGGATTTAAATTGAGTCGTTAAATCCATTGCCAGTTCAAATTGGCCGATTGCACAATAGGCCGATATTATTTTTCCAAGGGCTTCGGGCTGCTCGTAAGGGACTATGTTTGCAGCGATGGTTTTAGCTTGGGAAAGGATTTGGAGAGCTTCCTTCTTTTTTCCGGCTGCCCCTAAAATTTGGGCTATTTCGGCAAAAGCGCTTACTTGATAATAATCAGAGTAAATAGTTTGGACGATTGATCTTCCTTTTTCCAAGACTGAAGCGGCTTTTTTAAAGCGCCACAGTTTCGAATACTTGATCGAGATCTCGGTTAATTTTACAGCCTTCCTCAGTTTTAGTTCATCGTCGAATTGAATTGTGTCCAAAAGGTTAACCGCATAAAAAGAGCAATTCAAGGGATTATTCTCAGCTTCAGCTTTTAGCTTGGCTTTAGGAAAGATTTCTTCTTTGAATTCAAGAAAGGGGTAAGGCCCGATTTTTTGTTGGTTTTTAAATAAATTAAGGGCGATTTCAGATGATGAATATTTGTCGGTTATGTTATTTATTTTGGCTACAGCATTATTATAAAGTTTAAAGGCCGAAGCATAACTGGAACTTTCCATTTTCCGGGCGGCGCTTACTTCTTGACAAGCTTTTTGAAAACTTTTGCCGATTTTGGCGCCAGGGTCGGAAAAACTTGAGAATAAAAATAAAAATAGTCCTAACGAGGCGCTGATCCAGAAAACTATCTTTTTCACCTTTGTCTCCTTAAGTAATGAAAATTGAATATTTGTCGATGTATTTTTAGGATGATCTTGAGCAAAAGGATAATTTTAGAGTTCTTAGTATACTTCTCCCATTTTTTTAATGATCCTGCTTTTGAAGATGATTTATTCTTTGTTAGTTGCTAAATTCATTTTAAAGAACACGTGAAAGAATGAAAACAAAAATATTTATTCTCCTGCAGAAGCGAAAAGGCGTAGAGTTTTAAATACTAATAGAGAATTTAATAATATTTGATATTTTTTTTCAGAGCCTCCTTGGCTGGAGATCATTTTGGGCTTAAATTTGTTTTCCGGGATCTGATTTATTTTCTAGATAGTCGTCCACATCAACCTCCTGTTGACCTAAGCGAGGTTATAAAAATAAGTTGGCGTGGATCGACAAGTAGTTGTAATCACCTCGTGATTACAATGGT
>JBLNDC010000547.1:0-3621 GCA_050261255.1 Bacteroidota bacterium | reverse complement strand
GAGTCATGTATCTTACGGGCGTTTTCAACTGTTTCGGTAGTTAGGGCGGTAAAGATTCTTACCGTATCATTGCTGCTAGTTGCGATTACTAGATGATCTTTCATCGATTCGGTCCTTTTATGTGGAATAGTATAAACCGGAACTCCGCTTTCAAAGTCCCGGTTTTTAAAAAACTAAATTAATCATTTATTCATATCAATTAATTACCCCGCTCGACCTTTCTCTGAGCTAATAAATGTTGTTTGTAAGTGCTGCTAAAAATATGACTGCCATCGGGCTTGGCCACAAAATATAAATAGTCGACTTTGGCCGGTGAAACCGCCGCTCTGATTGAGGCCAATCCCGGGTTGGCGATGGGCCCCGGCGGCAGGCCGCTGTAGAGATAAGTATTGTACGGGGAATTAACCTGCAAATCCTTGTAATAAAGGCGTTTCTTGTGCTTTCCCAAAGCATATTGAACCGTTGCGCATGATTGCAAAGGATATCCCCGGCGTAACCGGTTGTAAAAAATACCCGCAATTATCTGGCGTTCATCCTCTTTTTTAGCCTCTTTTTCGACAATTGATGCAATGATCAGAATTTCCCGTTTTTGTAACGGGGTAGCCTCGCCGACTTCGGCATCAAAGACTTCGTTAAAGCGTTTCAACATTTTAACGAGAATCTCTTCTTCAGTAACGTTAAGGCTGAAATCGTACGTATCCGGAAAAAGATGCCCTTCCGGATGAGCTTTCCACCCCTCGCCCATAATGCCGCCGATAAATTGGCTGTCTTTTAAGAGCGCTAAAAAACGATCGCGGTTAGCCAATCCCTTTCTCGAATAAAGGTCGGCTATTTCTTTAGCGGTTAACCCTTCCGGAACAGTAATTCTAATTTGGCCCGGTATTCCCCGCCTCAATTCCTTAACGATTTGAAACAGGTTCATCCCCGGTCCCAACTGGCACCTTCCCGCTTTAACCATCCGCTTTTTAGGGTTTAACCGGACATAGACTTCAAATATAAAACTGCTTCGGATCAGGCCGCGAGCTTGTAATTCCTTTCCTACTTGACGTAATGAAGATCCATAAGGCACCTCAAATATTTGGGACTGAGTGGAACCAGGATCGGACGGGAAAAAGTTCCAATAAAACGCCACGACCGAGATTGCCGCAACGATGGAGAAAATGAGGATTCCACCCCCGAAACGAGGGTGGTCTTGCCAAAATTTCTGCCAAGTTGCCTTCGAAAAGGGACAATTTGAATTAAACTTTATTAAAGAAGCAAAATTTGTATTCTTCATCCAAGAGGTTATTCTGTGAAGCACTCCCAAATCATCCTCCTGGAGAATATTATACTAGAAATTTTAATCCCTGACAAACAACTTATTGTTCTTCCGGTCCCTCTTCGTCCTCTTCATACATATCTTCTAAAACCTCGCATACTTTAGCGAATTCCTCATCATCTTCGATATCAACCAATACTTCTTCTCCTGCCTCATCGGTATCGATCCTGAAGATTACCGCCTCCTCATCCTCCTCTTCCTCAGGGACTTCCGGGAGCATGACCGCATATTTTAAACCATCAACTTCCAGAACATTTAAGAGATTAAAACGGTGTTCGTGGCCATCCTCATCAACCAAGGTAATCCAATTCGTTTCTTGTTCCGCCATCTTAGCGCCTCCATTTTTTTTACTATACGCAACTACATTATTCAAATTATCTGATTTGCAGAATGTCTAAGAGTAAAGGATTTGCAAATCTTTATCTATCAAAGACTAATGTCGTTACATATCCATATTAATCAAATTGACCGGGTTTATTCCAAAGCTATTTTACCCGTTCGGTCAATCTTAATTCTTTTAGCTAAGGTAAATATCACGTCTAATTTTGAAAAATCAGTGACCTTCAGTCTGTTTCTTTTGTTCAAGAGCATTTACACGCTTGGGACCCATGCCTTGAGATTTAAATTCGCTTACGATAATCGAGATAATTTTGGAGAATTAGCACGGCCGCTACTTGGTCTATCTTTTGTTTTCTCTTTTTTCTTGAAAGATCGGCTTCCAAAAGGACCCTTTCTGCGGCGACAGTAGATAGCCGTTCGTCCCAAAAGACCAATGGCAGTCCTGTTTTTTGCTCCAATTTTCCTCCAAACTCCCGGATTTTTTCAGCCATAACTCCCTCTGTCCCGTTTAGGTTTTTGGGTAGGCCAACCACTATCCCTTCCACTTTTTCCATATCAATGATTTCAGTCAAAGCCTCGATATCACGCGTCGGTGAGTTTTGGCGTTCCAAGACCGAATGGCCTTGGGCAAAAAACTCCAAGGGATCGCTGAGCGCAATCCCGATTCGACGCTGACCGACATCTAATCCCATCCACCGCATGAAAAACCTCTTAACAGATTTTTAAACAAAACTCGGGACATTCTCGGGCGCAATACCCGCAACGAACGCACTTAGAGAAGTCCACTTTGACTCGACCATCGACTAAAGTTAAGGCGTTAAAATCGCATTTTGCCACGCAGCGGCCGCAACCTTGGCACCAACCGGCAATATGCAGCCGGCGCTCCTCACGGCTGATTTGTGACTCCAAATCTGGTGGCGGCGGTAAACCGGCTAAGAGGGACAGGTTCATCTTTACCTCAGCCAGCGATTGCATGCCAACGGCAATGGCATCCACGCAATCAAGCCCGTTAATGAAAGCAAAAGCAGTTGGAGCATTCTTAATTAGGTGCCCGCCGGCCAGTACTTTCATCCCGTAAATACCCTTCCCAAATTCGCGAGCGGTTCTAATTGCAGCTACCATGTCAGTGACTGAGCCGTCCCGGATCCCAATTCCATCCCGGTTAAGTAGTGGATGGATCACATCAACCGCCGGTTCGGTGGCCCCGGCTCTTACCCCGGCTACTGTATGGGTTGAAATCATAACCGCTCTAATAATCCCGTCCGCTTTAGCCTTGATTAAGTAATCTAGCGCCTTCCGATGCCCCTTTAAAGCTGCGGCGTTTTCTACTTCATGCAAACCGAAAAGGTCAATATAATCCCGATCCAGCTCTTTACGGGCTTTATCAATACTCTCCCGCATTGCGGAGGCGGTTACAGCATAAGACCGCGAAGCAATAATCATTTCCGGGAATTTCCGCAACGCCGGGGCCAAGAGGCGGTAAGTGTCGTAAATTTCAGCAGTGTCAAAAAAATTGACTCCCAGCTGATAAGCTTGGCTGAATAAATCGGCGGCGACCTCCGGTGGGAAATCTTTCTGATGCGGGCCGACGGTAAGGGTCCCGAAACATAGTTTCGAAACATATATTCCGGTATAACCCAGCTTATTTAATTCCATGGTAATGTAATTTTAGCCTCCTGCCGGGAAAACCACTTTAATCTGAAAAGCGTAGGACGGCAGCTGATTGGAATTACTCTTTAGATCAATTTTAAACCGGGAGACTTCATTTTGTTGTGTTAATAAACTTGCAGCCTGTTCTTTCGTTTTACCTTTGATTAAATTCTTAATCTTTCCTTGCTCCAATATCCCCCGGATCGAACCCCGGCCGGTCAATTTTAAGTGGGCTTTGTTCTCTTCAATCCGGCTTGCTTTCGCTCCGGTTAAAACTATTAATTCATTTTTGGCTCGGAACCCCTGAGGAATAT
>JBLNDC010000546.1:0-7393 GCA_050261255.1 Bacteroidota bacterium | reverse complement strand
AGAACTGATGAATGGCATATGCAGCCAAAGACCTGACCCGGAACACCGCCGCAAAAGTATTGGTCCTGGGGCGAAGATGGGCGATGGTTCTTAGATACTCAAAGGAATGTCTTTTTTTCTGCAGTGGAAAATCGGGAGTTGATTCCCCTTCTATCATCACACGTGTAGCTTTCAATTCGAAGGGTTGCTTTGACCCAGGGGACTCGACCAAGTTACCCTCGATCACCAAGGCGGAACCAACCGATAACTTAATTACCCGGCTGAAATTGGGCAAACTTTCCTCAATCACTACTTGTAAATTCTTAAAATAAGTGCCGTCATTTAACTCGATGAATCCGAAAGTTTTTTGATCGCGGATTGTTTTCACCCATCCGCAAATCCGGATTGATTGATTGAGCAAACCTTTAGCGTCCCTAAAAATTTCTTTAATCCCTTTGGTCTCCATCACTAATACTCTCCTTACTTTTGATCGATATTGCGTTCTATCATAACACTATAATAAAATTATTTTAGAATTAGCGCATTCTTCCAGCATCTCATCGGGCCAAACTGACGACTGAACTTCACCAACGTGCGCCTTCTTCAGAAAGAACATACAAATTCGGGATTGGCCAATACCCCCTCCAATGGTATAAGGCAAATTTCCAGCCATTAAATCCCGGTGAAACTGGAGGTTAAGCCGTTCTTCATTACCGGTCTGCTTTAACTGACTGATTAACGAGGCTTCATCGACTCGAATTCCCATTGAAGATACTTCAAAGGCTTTCTCCAATAACGGGTACCAAAAAATAATGTCCCCATTCAGCTCCCAATCATCATAGTCAGGCGCCCTACCGTCATGCCTAGTTCCAGAATGAAGCGTCTTTCCGATCTGGCTTAGAAAAACAGCCCCCTTTTCTTTGGTTATCGCATCCTCCCGTTCTTTAGGGGTCAAATCCGGATATTGGTCTTCCAGTTCTTGAGTGCTGATGAAATGAATTTCAGGTGGTAGGCTCTTCTCTAAAACCGGATATAAATTATGAATATATTCTTCCGTTTCCCGAAAAACTTTATAGATTCGGTTCACGATCTCCCTCAAAGTGCCCATGGTCCGCTCTTCTTTAGGGATGATCTTCTCCCAGTCCCACTGATCCACATAAATGGAGTGCAGATTATCCAAATCCTCATCCCGCCGAATTGCATTCATATCCGTATATAAGCCCTCTCCGGGAAAGAAGTTGTACTTTTTTAAAGCCATCCGTTTCCATTTAGCTAAAGACTGGACGATTTCACATTCGGATCCGCCGATGGCTTTCACATCAAAATCAACCGGGCGTTCAATCCCGTTCAGATTATCGTTCAATCCGGTCTCCGGTTTTACAAACAGCGGCGCCGACACCCTGGTAAGATTCAATTCACGGGCCAGCGCGTTTTCAAAGAAATCTTTCACCTTTTTAATGGCAATCTCAGTCTCTTTTAAATTCAATTTAGGGTTATAATTAGAAGGTATCAATAAGTTGTTCAATATTTTAGTCGCCTCCGGATAAAATGGACTTTTGCACTATTTTAAAATTATAACATAAATTGGTCGTAACCAGTTAAGATATTTGCTATTTATATTAAGGAATTGCATATTTTTTGATTCTTGCTTTGGCTCACAATATATTATTTAATAGATACACCTATGTTTATCACTAAATATTGGGCCAACGGATTAACATGGGTAATTATGTGATTCCTTCATATAATAAAAATTGTTATTTTGGACGATAACACAACTAGTCCCGTAATGAATACTTTTATGGATCATTATCCAATAATAATTAATTTCCTGACAGATAAATCACAACCATGTTATAATAAGATACGTGCGAAATTTCCAAACCCTGTTGTCTAGAGCATTTCAATAGGTTGAAAATTTAGTTTACGGAGGACGCCATGTCGTTATACAGGGATGAATTTAACAAATTACTGATCCGATTAGGCATCATTCGCGATCAAATGAGGGAAGACGGCTACCCCGACACTGCCCAAGCCTTAGCTGAAGTTATTACGCGTTTAAATGCCGTTGACCAGACCTATATTAAGGAATTGGCCATTAAAAAACGTAAACACCAATCATAAATAATTAAGTTGCAAGGACCCAGATATTTCAACAAATATCATTGTTAAGAATAGTAATATTCAAAAATGCGAGGTGCGCTAGATTGACCCCAGCCGAACTCGGCTATAAAATGCCTCCTGAGTGGGGCCCCCACCAAAGAACTTTTATGGAATGGCCTTTGAAAGAAGCGGAATGGCCCGAACCGTTCACCGACATCCTACCGGCCTTCGCTGCAATCGTCAAGACCATCGCCGGATTTGAGCCTGTCTCCGTCTTGGCAAACCAGAGGCATATCCAAGAAGCTAGCCGATTTTGCGGCCCCGGTGTAGAAATCTTACCTATTGAGCATAATGACTCCTGGATGCGGGATAATGGGCCGACGTTTCTCTTAAATGAACGTGGAGAACTGGCCGGGATCAACTGGATCTTTAACGGCTGGGGCGGTAAGTTTCCTTCCCGGCTCGATAATTTGGTGGCTCCTCAAGTATTGGATCACTATCGCATACCTTGTTTTAACGCCCCTTTGGTAATGGAAGGCGGATCGTTTCATGTAGACGGCGAGGGCACCCTTCTAACCACCAAGGAATGCCTGTTAAATCCCAACCGCAATCCCCATCTCAAGCTAGAGGAGATTGAGGCTTATTTAAAAAGCTATTTGAACGTTTCTAAAATTATCTGGTTAAACCGCGGTTGGAGTGGGGACGATACCGACGGTCATGTGGATAACCTCGCCTGCTTTGCCCGTCCCGGATTGGTGATTGCCCAAATCTGTTCCGATCCCGACGATCCCAACTATGAAATTTCACGCGAAAATTTAGGAATTCTCAAGAAAGCAACGGACGCCAAAGGCAGGCATTTAAAGATCATCACCATCGAACAACCTCCGGCCACCTTTTTCGGGGATCTCCGTTTGACCTTGAGTTATCTCAATTTTTATTTTGTCAATGCCGGAATAATCATGCCCGTCTTCGGCCACGAGCCCTCCGACAAGGCTGCTTTAACTGCTTTGAAAAAAGTATTTCCCGACCGTAAAATCGTTACTATTGATGGGTTGACCATCGCCCGGGGCGGCGGCAATGTTCATTGCCTGACCCAACAAATGCCTGTCGGAAAGAAATTGAACCGTGATTTGTAATCAGTTACCCAATATATTAGAAGGGAGTTCTCCCCTTGTCCAAAGTAACCGTTGCCGCTACTCAAATGTCATGTTCCTGGAATCTCGACGCCAATATCGCTAAAGCCGAGAATTTAATTCGAGGCGCTGCAGCCGCCGGAGGACAAATCATTCTGCTCCAAGAATTATTCGAAACCCCTTATTTTTGCCAGGTTAAAAACGAGGACTATTTCGCTTTGGCCTCCGAACACCAGCAAAATAAAGCAATAAAGCACTTTCAAAATGTAGCCCGGGAACTCGAAGTAGTCTTACCCCTTAGTTTCTTCGAAACCGATACTAAACGGCTTTACAATTCCGTGGCTATTATCGACGCCACCGGTGAAATCTTAGGTGTCTATCGTAAAACTCATATCCCGGACGGCCCTGGTTATGAGGAAAAGTTTTATTTCACTCCGGGTGATACCGGTTTTAAAGTTTGGAAAACCCGTTATGCCGTAATTGGGGTGGGTATTTGCTGGGACCAATGGTTTACCGAAGCCGCCCGTTGCATGGCGTTGCTGGGGGCTGAAATCCTTCTTTACCCGACTGCCATTGGTTCCGAACCAGACCGACCGGAAGTTGATTCCAAAAATCATTGGCAACTATGTATGCAAGGCCATGCCGCCGCCAATATCGTACCGGTGGTAGCTTCCAATCGAGTTGGCATTGAAAAGATCGGCCCTTCCCAAATTAGGTTTTACGGCTCGTCGTTTATCACTGACGGAACAGGCGCCAAAATAGCCGAAGCGGATGGTACGACGGAAAAATATATCACCGCCGAGCTTGACTTGGAACAAATCAGTAAATACCGCGATTATTGGGGGATCTACCGTGACCGCCGGCCCGAGATGTATCGCCAAATTGTATTAGGTAAATAAGATCATTACAGATTTAGATTATTTGAAGCTCTTTTGGAAAACCCATTCCGAGGGGCCTTTTGTTTCCCAAAATAACCCGAACTACCTCTTCAGCTTAAACCAAATTTTTCCGAATTAATATATAGCTCAGTAATTTAAGCGCAGAGTTATAATGGCTATTCGACAGGAGGCTCAAATGTCGGCTTACCAAAAGATTATTAATAGAAGAACAATATTATATACTCTTGGTTTATTGTTCCTAGGGACAATCGTTTTTCTTTTCTTACTTAACAATAAAACCCACTCCCCGAACCAAGCAGATCCGTCATCGACTCCGGCAACGGCAAATTTACCTTCCAAAAATTATAAGGTTTTACATATCATGAGTTACCATTCTCCCTGGGAATGGACGGATACTCTCTTTTCCGGTTTTCAGTCGGCTTTATCCGATTTGAATATTGAATATCAAGTATTTCAAATGGATACTAAAAGGTACAGCTCGGAGAGTTCAATCATGGCCAAAACCGAAGAGGCCCGGAATTTAATCGCTGCCTGGAAACCGGATTTGATTTACATCAGCGACGATGACGCCCTAAAATACCTCGCTAAATACTACGCCAATTCAAAACTCCCGATTGTCTTTAGCGCCGTTAACGAAAGTCCCGAGAAATACGGTATCAAGGATTGTCAAAACATAACCGGCGTATTGGAGAAGGAACACTTTGTAGAATCGGTTAAGCTTCTAAAAGAAGTAGTACCGTCGGTTCGGAAAATAGGGGTCATCACCGATGACGGGCTTATGTGGTCACCGGTAATCCAACGGATGAAGGACCGTTTAAATGAATTGCCGGAGGTCCAATTTGTAAGCTGGGATATAATCTATACTTTCGCCGAATATCAAAACAAAATTAAAGAATATGAGCGCAAGGTCGACGCAGTTGCTCTTTTGGGAATTTTTTCCTTTAAGGATGCGCAAGGAGAAAACGTCCCCTATCAGGAAGTTCAACGTTGGACGGCGGAGAATGTTAAGCTTCCCGATTTTAGTTTCTGGAAAGACCGTGTCTCTTTTGGAACTTTATGTGTAGTCTCGGTATCCGGTTTTGAACAAGGCTTGGCTGCCGGAAAAATTGCCCGCAGCATTTTAGTTGACGGAAAAAAACCTTCCGACTTTCCAATAGTTGCTACGATCAAGGGGGAACCCCTCATTAGCTTGGCCCGGGCCAATCAATTGGGAATCAAAATCAAAAGCTCGGTTTTGTTAAGTTCGCAGGTTGTAAAGAAGTATTTCTGGGAGGAATAAATGTTCAGTAAACTCAGCAGTAAAATCTCCCTTATTCTGCTGCTAATCTTGCTTTTGACGACAGGGGCCAGTAGCTGGTTGACCAGTCGGATGTTTGTTAAAGAGTATACCGCAGCCCTAAAATCCGAGGTGCTGATCATCGGTGAGAGCCTTAAACTACAGTTGGATCGTTTGCTCGCGCTGGAAATTCCCTTGGAAGACATTATGGGTTTTAATGAACAATGTCAAGAAATTATCACCAAGTATCCAACGGTAAACTATGCCTTAGTAGTGAATCCTAATGGTAAGGTTTTATTCCACAATGAAAATTCAATTTATCAAAACACCTTAACAGTACCTCGATTGCGGGAGGCAATTGACAGCGCCACTGAAAGTATAGTCACTTATCATCAAGGGCATAAGACTTTTTATGGGATCATCATTCCAGTTTTCAATACTATCGGCCGTCATGTGGGAGCGGTCATCCTTGGTTTTCCGGCAACAGTGATCTCTCAAAAAACCAACTTTTATATTTGGGCTTCGATCTTTGTGTCCCTTGTCTTTTTTGCCTTTTCATTCTTTTTAATCACTAATGCCCTTTCCCTTTGGGTAACAAAACCAATTATCAAATTAGACCGTTTTGCCCATGAATTAGGCAAAAAGGGCTTTAGTTCCACTGATACCTTAAATATCAATAACCATGATGAAATCGGCCGGCTGGCTCTTTCCTTCAAAAAGATGGCGGCCGATTTAGAGAAGACTACTGTTTCCAAGGAATATATGGATAATATCATCTCAAGTATGATGGATGCTCTAATCGTAATCGATTCCGATTTGAAGATTAAAACTGTTAATAATGCCGCAAGCGAACTTCTCAACTATGAGCCTGAAGAGCTAATCAACCAATCCATTGACCTGATCTTTACGGTTCCAGAGGAAAGTCCGTTACACGGGGAAAACCTCCCCAAAACCATTTCCCAAGGCGGTCTCAAAAACTACGAGACTGTTTTTCAAAAAAAGAACGGCGCCAAAGTTCCGGTTTTATTAAGTTTTTCAGTGATGAAAGATGATTATGCGGCGCTCAAATATATCGTCTGCACCTCCAAGGATATTACCGAACGAAAACGGGCCGAGGAAGAAATGTTACTGCAAACGGAAAAACTCACTCAAACGAACCAGGAATTACAAAGCTTCGCTTATGCTGCTTCCCATGATCTCCAGGAACCGTTAAGGAAAATCGTCGCCTTCAGCGACCGGATCATCAAAAAGGAAGCTGCTAACTTTAACGAACAGTCTCTTGATTATTTTAACCGAATCCAAATGGCCGCCATGAGAATGCAGACTTTAATCAATGATTTATTGTCATATTCTCGAGTGACCACTCAAGCGCAGCCATTTAAAAAAGTTAACCTAAATCTGATTGTATCCGAAGTAATCTCCGACCTCGAAACGCTAATCGAACGCACCAACGGCAAGGTGGAAGTCAATGACCTTCCGGAAATTGAAGCCGATCCCACCCAAATCCGGCAATTGTTTCAGAATTTGATCTCCAACGGCTTAAAGTTCCACCGCCCGGAAGTCTCCCCGTTAGTTAAAATAACGGCCCGGATAGTTTATGCGGAACATAATAGGCTAAAATGGCGGCAGGAATTTTTGGAGTTATCATTTGAAGATAACGGCATTGGTATTGAGGAACGCTACTTTTTAAGAATCTTCTCCGTCTTCCAACGGTTACACGGAAAAGACGAATATGAAGGGACCGGCGTTGGGCTATCGATCTGCCATAAAATTGTTGAAAGGCACAACGGCCAAATAAAGGTCGAGAGTGAAGTCGGAAAAGGCTCACGCTTCATCGTTACACTCCCTCTGAATCAAGGCAGACCATCCTAAAGGCCGGCGTTATAATTCCTAATATTCAAATTAATGCTTGTTTTTGATTCTTTCAATTATTTGGGTAATGGCCATTGAAGGTTGTTCTCCCGATTTCATTATCTTCAAGGATAATAAACCGCTCTGCAGTT
>JBLNDC010000545.1:0-4676 GCA_050261255.1 Bacteroidota bacterium | reverse complement strand
TTTCATTTTGGGAATTGTCATATTGGAGGTGCCAATATGTCTGACCAGGCCCATATCCACCAAGCGTTCCATCTGACGCCAAACCTTCATATACTCCTCATGGATGTACGGCCTGGCATATGGGTCGCGAGAGTCTACGCCGACTCCGGGGGCATGATAATTCGGGAACGGCCAATGGACTAAATATAGGTCCAAATAATCCAATTTCAGGTCCTTCAAAGACTTGGCGCATGAAAGGAGCACATCGCCGTCACCGTGCATGTCATTCCAGACTTTCGATGTGATCCAAAGCTCTTCCCGTTTAATCCCGGCTTGCATCACTTCTTGCAAGGATTCTCCAATTAAATGCTCATTGCCGTAAACAGCCGCGCAGTCAATATGGCGGTAGCCTACCGAGATGGCTCCTTTTACCGCTTCGGCGATCTGTTCCCCGCTAAAACGGTCGGAACCAAAGGTTCCCAGCCCTACTGCCGGAATTTTGGCGCCCGTATAGAGCGTTCTTTTGGGAACCTTATTCGGGTCAACTCCGTCGGTTGCAATAAATGAACTTAATTTATCCATTGATATTCCTCCTGTTTTTTGGTAACGATTTCACAGAACATTATCGTGTTTTGATTTTAAACCACTCCTTATGACAGTTTTTATCAATTTAATACTGTTATTCTAAGCCGCAAGCTCCGGCATATACTTTTGTCACCTGTTCATTGATATAGTGATAAATCAATTCCAAAGGATTATTATGGATTTCACCGGCGCGAATCGCGTTATACTGAATCGGCAAATACTGATTTAATAAAGCAAGCGGGGCCGGAAAACACGTTAAATTATTGATCAAGCGTTCTAAAGCCGCTTTAATATCCGGTTGGCCCCAATAATAACGGGAGCGGTCGCTATAGCTGTATTTCCGGGCATAAGCCAGATAACGCCGATCACCGTGATAATATTTCTTCCAATAAACCGGGGTCTCCAGCATTACTTCGTCGATGGTCTTTCTCAAATTCGACAAAGTAACCCCTTCTTTGCCGGTGAGCCATTCAATCTCTATCTGTTCCAGGGCGAATACCGCTTCCCGAAAGGCAAAAGTATACCAAGGGCCGACTTTCAAGATCGCAAAATGGTCCTTAACTAGTTCTTGCAACCCTTTCGCGGTTTGATAATCGGTAGAGTGGGCTTCATAGACCAGTTGATTGTTTTTTTCAATAAATGCCGATAACTCTTTAGCTTTATCATGATCATAATCAAAAACCGTATCGTCGCCGAATTCCACACCGGGCTGGACTACCAAGGCTATGACACGTTCCCAAGCCGATTGGAGACCTTTGGCATAAAAAGCGTCATGGGTAATTTGAATAGTACGCTCCGCATCACAAATTTTTGTTATTTGCGGCGATTTTTCGGCTTCCTGTGCGCCGCCGGGAATTGGAACTTCAGTCCCGATAACATATAACGGAGCATGCGATTTCGCCTTATTCTGAGAATATGCCTCTTCGGCTACGCTGCACAAATCGGCTGTCCTGGCTGCAATGACTTCATCGTTAAGCGGAGTGTGCTTATCGCCCGGATCATCGGCGCAACGCATACTGGCATCCAGATGGATTTTAACAAATCCAGCCGCCACATAATCTCTAACCATATCACGGGCTTTGGCCATCGCAACCTCCGCCGCTTCATTCTGCCATGCGTTGGGCCCCAAATGATCGCCGCCTAAAATCGCATACTCCGAAGGCAAGCCCACTTTAACGGCAATTTCATAAACGTAGGCAACAAAATCGGAAGGGGTCATCCCGGTGTATCCGCCAAATTGGTTCACCTGGTTGGATGTGGCCTCAATCAAAATTGGTGTATTATGATCTTTGACATAATACATACACGCTTCAATGACAAACCGGTTTGCGGAACAAATCGAATAAATTCCTACCGGCTTGCCTTCTTTATGGGCGGTTACGATTTTATAAAGCGCACTATCCTTAAAGTCCAGTTGGCGACTCATAATATCTCCCCCACTGACAACAATATTTTTCCGGTCACTTTACCGGGGATTGCCAAGTCTTGAAACGCTTTATCGATATCCGCCAAGGGGATAATCCGATCGATCAGTTCCCGGCATTGAATCTTGCCTTGCTGAAAGTAATATCCCGCCAGCTCCCATTCCTTGCCGGGGAACGGCGCGGAATAAGACATCCAGGAACCCCGCACCGTCAATTCCTTCCGGTTGATAAACTCAAATTCACGGGGCGTCAGGAAGATATTTTTGGACGGCGTGCCGATAAACATCACATTGCCTTTGTTTCCGGCAATCTCCAGGCTGAGTTTTTCGGTAAACTCGACCCCGGCCGATTCAACGACCATTTCAAAGCCCCGTCCGGAAGTTAGTTCCATCGCCAGCTTTTTAAAATCAGGATCCCTTGTATTGATGCAATAATCAGCGCCATATTCACTTGCTAGTCTTAATTTATGATGGTCGATATCAAAGGCGAAAATCCGTTTCGCGCCTAATGTTCTGGCGCATTGCAACGCCAAGAGGCCGATAGTTCCCGCTCCTATAACCGCCACATCGCCCCCGCCGCGAAAACCCATGACAAACAAGCCATGCAACGCGACCGTAGTCGGTTCAAAGAAGGCGCCTTGTTCAAAAGTGACTCCATCCGGAAGCTTTACGGCATTTATTTCGGGTATTTTGACATACTCCGCCCAGCTCCCGGGAATCCTTGAACCGATGAAGGAATAGTTTTTGCATTGCGAATAATATCCTTGTTGGCAATCCACGCAGCGCAGACATGGCACAAGCGGAGCGCCGGCAATCTGGTCGCCGACTTTTATACTTTTCACCTCAGAGCCAATCTCCGCCACTTCACCGGAAAACTCATGGCCTAAAACGATTGGATAATAATGCGCTCCGGTTCCCAAAACTCTTGGAAAATCGGAACCGCATATCCCCGACATCTTGACTCTGACTAGTATTTCTCCCTCATCGATCTGCGGAGTCGCAACATCGATATACCGAATATCCTGTTGCCCATATAACACAGCGGCTTTCATGTAGTTACCCCCGAACAATTATTAGCAATTTAATTTCGCTAACTGATTAAAGCATTCTTCAAGTCTCGGGTACAACTCGAGATAGATTTGATAATATTTTTGATATATTTCATAATTTTGCGGATCCGGTTGATGCGTTCTCTGAATATGCACCGTCCGCCGGACAGCGTCTTCAAAACTTTGATAGATTCCGGCGCCGACACCCGCCAAAAGAGCGGCGCCCAATGTCGTGGCATGATCCGAAAACGGGACATGAATCGGCTTTCCGGTGATATCGGCTTTAATCTGGGTCCAGACGCGGCTGTTCGCCGATCCCCCGACGCTGATTAATTCGTTTACAGTAGCATTGGCTTCTTCTGCGGTTTTCAGGTTATGATGCAAAGAGAAACTGACCCCCTCCATCATGGCCCGGATCAAGTGAGCCCTGGTTTTATCGTAAGAAAGTCCGAAAAAGACTCCCCGGGCATTGCTGTCCCATATCGGGGAGCGTTCCCCCGCCATATACGGAAGGAAGATCAGACCATTCGAGCCCGGCATCACTCCTGCGGCTTCGTCACTCATGACTTCAAAGGGACTCTTATCAACATCCTTGCCAACCTGTTGTTCATAATGGCCCAACTCCTGGTTGAACCATTTCAAGGTCCCGCCGCCGCCCACCGTACCTCCTTGCAACAGCCATAAATCGGGAATGACATGATATCCCAAGATTAATTTGGAATGGATGAGCGGCCGATCGATCAAAATACTCATCCCCCCCGCCTGACCGCCTTGTTCTTGGGTCTGTCCCGGTTTAACCACTCCGGCGCCCAAGGTGCAACATGCAGCGTCCAGTCCACCGGCAACGACCGGAATTCCGGCAACCAAACCCGATTCCGACGCGTCACTCGGAGTAACAGTTCCTACAATATCATGGCAATGACGGATAGGGCCAATCAGGTCCAACGAAATACACATTTTCTCGGCTGCGCCTTCATCCCACGAACCTTTGGCAATATTAAAAAAATGGAAGCCGTAACCCTGGGAATAATCTTGCGAGTACTCGCCGGTTAACTTATAAGCAATAAAGGCATTGCTTTGGAGGAATTTTGCGGCCCGGTGGTAAATCTCGGGTTCATTCTCACGAACCCAAAGCATCTTGGGAACGATATAAGCCGGATCAACTGGATTACCACTTAATCCCACCAAATACTCTTCACCAAGCGTCTTACACATCCACACAGCTTGTTTTTCAGCGCGTCGATCCAACCAGATCATTGCCCGACGAAGCGGATCCCCATTGTGATCAACGGGTAAACATGTCCAACTCGCGCCGTCAACACCGATTGCCGCGATCTCTTCCGGTTTAAGGCCTTGATGATGAACTAAACTTTGAATTCCGTGACAAATTGCATTCCACCATTCATCGGCATCTTGTTCTACAAACCCAGGCTGACCGTAATACGTTGGATATTCTTCCGTAACAGATGCCACTATCTGCCCGTTAAAATCAAAAGCAGTCATTTTACAACCGGAAGTTCCCTGATCAATTCCCAATAGGATTCTTGTTTGCATTGGTCGCCTCTCAAATCAAAAAACGTTTTTTCTTATAATTTAAATATTATATGAAACGTTTCATTTAAAGGTAAAAAAAAACACTT
>JBLNDC010000544.1:0-3286 GCA_050261255.1 Bacteroidota bacterium | reverse complement strand
TTCGAGTTGGATCTGGTCTTTGAATAACTTGGGCTGAATGTTACAAAGTTCAATAATCTTGCCTACTTCTAACCTTCGATACAGAGTCTCATCAGCGTCCCAAACTTTAGCGGACATCTCTCCCGTATGGTCGGCAATTTTCAGCGCCAGATAATTGCTGCCATTCTTAGCGGTCCGTAACTGGTTTTCAATGATTAAATACTTTCCTGAAACCGGCCTACTCCCGTTGATTGTTTTGATTTCCACTGCAACACACCTCCCGCGCTTTTCTTCCTATCAAGAAAATAATAAGCCGATTATAGATTTAACCGCTAATACACGCGAATTAACACTAATAAATCTTTATCCCTTAAGGTTTTATCCCCGTTTATCAGTGTTCATTAGCGGTTCCGGTGAATATTTTCATCCTTTCATGTGCCTCGGCCAGCCGGGGTGGGGGACTACTCTGTGATTAACCCAAGTAATTTGGCCATTGTCAATAGATCGCAAGCGTTATGTTCCAGGATCGGTTTTAGATAACCCCGGTCTTCAGTCTCCAAATATCTATGGTAATATTCCGCTATTTGCACCCCCGGAAGATCGTCAATGCGTTCCTGGTTAAACAAATACCGTTCGATTGTTAGCAAACGGCAGTTAGGGAGCTGGGACCTGTAGTTCCTTCGCGCTTGCCGAAGTAAATCGAAGTGAAAAGTACTAATCTCATCGCTTAATCCTTGAAATCTCATCCTCCCTTTCAAATAAGGCAGATCAAAGCTGCGCCCGTTAAAACTGACAATAATGTTAGCCTTTTTCAAATAACCGATGGTCTCAAAGAGCAGCGCCCTTTCCTCAGCCGGATTCCTGGCTAAAATTTGACTAATCATTCCTTGTCCATCCTTGAAAGTAAGCATCCCCACTAAAAATACAGGATGAATGTAATAAAGGCCTGAAGTTTCGATATCAATAAAAATAATCTCTTCCGGTTTGAAAAAACCTAATAACTGTAAATCGGAAGCTCCATACCGCGCCAGTCTGTAATAATCCTTGGATTTGATAATCCTCAACACCTCGGACGCAGCTTGACGCCACTTGGGATGTTGCAATAAATCGCTAATTGTATAATAACCGGCTTCATTTAATTTGCCGATAGTAGCCGGTCCAATCCCATAGATTAATTTCAGATCCCTTTCTAGCAATTCCGCATCAGGAAATATGAAATTGACATTTTCAGTCCGGAGTTTTAGTACTTCAAAAACTCCAAGTTCATTAGTTTCTTCCCGTTCTTCTAAAAGTTGTATTTCCCATCGTCCGCCTAAAGTAGGCGAATCGGAAAATGCAAACGGCATATCTGGCCTCCCGGACTATCCGAAATATCAGTCGGATTCTTCCTCAACCTCAAATTCAACGCTCACTAAATCGGTAACCTTAAAACTTTTCTCAGATACATTAATCTTAATTTGTTTCCCTTGAATTGTTTCCCCTTTTGGCCTGATTAATTTGGCATTTTCTTTAAGGAGTAGTTCTTGGAGCTGATCATTATATTCAATCAAATCGGCCTCTCCGGTAAAATCCTTATGTTCGATCCGGCCATTTTTGGCGATAAAATTCTTGGTTTCGGTTTCAAAAAACAATTCGTCAGTAAGAAGTTTAAAAGGATCTTTGGCTGCTTTATCTTTCGCGGCTTTTGTTTTTTTACGTTCCATTACTACATTAGTTTTAAAGGTTCCTACCTCTTTTTTTAAATCATATTCTAAGGTATCCGATTCAATAGTCACCTCGGGATGGGTCAACTTAACCTTTTTCTCGAATACGGCCGTTTTCCGATCCGTGTCAACCCGGGCCTTTTCAGTAGTAATTACTGTAGATCCCTGAACAAAGCGGACATCTCCCTCAAGATAATTGATTTCGGTATCAGTATCCCCCCAGACGCTTTTACCGGTGACTCTCACTTCCTCCGCAGCCGACGCGCTTCCGAGGGCAATGCAAAATATCAATAGTAACCAGCCCCAGAAATGGTTCATGGTTTAATTATTGCCTCTTTCGGTTTAATTAGCTTAAACTTTTTATCTTTTCTCCAATATATCAATCCTTCGGACCTAACTAGATCACCTTTTTGAGTTAACTCGACATTTCCTTCAAGTAATACTTCCTCATCCTTGAATTTCATTGTCATTCGGTCAGCCTTGGCTTGCAAATCTTGATCATGGTATTGCACAGGCGAAAGGCAATATAATTCTTCGGTATTATATTTCATCACTGCTTCATCGGTCGAAAAAATTTCATCATCCCGGCTGGCTTCGAGGCCGCCACTGATATTCAGTTCTTCCCGAGCCCTTTCCCAGCAGGCCCATTTAGCCTTGAAATAAACTTTACCGTCCTTTTCTGTATAAATAATACCATGTTTGATATTTTCAAAATATACCTGATTACCGTCGGAAGATTCCCATATTTTTACCGCTTCAATCTTCCAGGCTAACTCCTGATCGTCCCAACCGGTAAGTTCGCTGTCGTAAATTACCGCAGCCGGTTTTGAAGGTTGAATTGATTGTACGGACTTCTTGGTTCCTTGATAAAAAATTTCCCACCAGCCGCCAAGATAGCCTAAAAAAATGAAACCTGCCAATGTTAAAACGCCAATTAACTTTTTAATTCCCATAATTCAAATACTCCATTGGATTTTCCGAAGTATTGAACCTTGCCTGCGGGAAAGCTTTAAAAGCTATCTGTAACCAATATTCCCGTTCAACCCAATCATAGTGAAATTCCACTTCCCGACAATGCCAATCATAAACCAGCTGAACATTGGCGTTGGAAAAGTCATTGGCAAACATATCGTAAGTAGCGTTGACTCCAACTTTCCATTTGGAGCCGATCGGTTGCGTTAACCGTAGATCCATAACTTTGGACCTCCATACTTGATTCCAAAAATCGTATGACAAGTTTAACCTAAAATGCCAGTCTTGTTTGGGGTTAGAATTAACCTCTAAGCTTGTCAAACCTAAACCCACTTGATAATCGGGTCCGTTATCCCAGTGATATTCCGTTCGAAAATTCACCTGTGTGGAATCGGATATCCACGAAGCATCAAAATTTACTGGATAAGCATAAACGGTTTGAAAATTGTAGCCGGATTTTAAATGAGCGCTGAGGTATGGCCCTTTCCATTCCCAAATGTTCCATATTTCAGCTCCCGGCCTAATATTATCATTAAAGAAAGCATTATTTTCTCCTTCGACATCCGTAAAACCAACTGATACCGTTGAGGATAACTTTTCTGTAAAATTTTTGATTAAGTCCAATTCCTCAG
>JBLNDC010000543.1:0-13555 GCA_050261255.1 Bacteroidota bacterium | reverse complement strand
TATCAATAGTCGAAGCCAAAGGAACCGGTAGGCTTTTAGCCAAAGGCTGGACTTATTTGCCGACTTTTCATACCGGGGTGTTGGTGGCCAGTAATAATTTTATTAAAAAACATCCCGATTTAGTTAGGAGATTGGTAGCAGCTTATTTTAGAGCGAATACTTACGCTAAAACCCATCCGGATGAACTACTCGATTTTGGCAGTAAATATCTCAATGTAGATCGCCAAATCCTTAAAGTTGCCCTGGAACGGGAGAAAGTTATCTGGGAGAACAAACCTCAAGTCGATTTAAATGCATTGGCGGATACGCAAAAAATTCAACTTGAGCTTGGTTTTCAAAATCAAATCTATGATGTAAAGAAAATTTTAGATCTCCGTTTCCTACCTTAACATAGAGAAATTTAGAGATTGGAGGAACCTTATTTGCCGGAGATAAAAGCATTGGGAGTGACCAAAATTTTTTCTGGCAAGCAGGAGATCACTGCTTTAGCCGATATAAACCTGACTATCAAAAATGGCGAATTTGTGAGTATTCTAGGGCCAAGCGGTTGCGGCAAGAGTACCTTATTGGAGATCATCGCCGGGCTCCAGGTTCCTTCATCGGGAAAGATTCTGCTCGATGGCGAACCAGTCACGCAACCTCTTTTGGAACTCGGAGTGGTATTTCAAGACTCCGCACTGTATCCCTGGCGGACCGTTTTGGAAAATATTGAGTTGGGCCCGGAATTACGCGGAGTACCCAAGCGTGAAAGAAGAGAAATAGCTGAAAAATATATTCAAATGGTTAAATTGGACGGATTCGAGCAGAAATATCCCTCTCAATTGTCAGGGGGAATGCGCCAACGCGCCGGGCTTGCCAGGACTCTGGCCAACAATCCTCAAATTTTACTAATGGATGAACCCTTCGGCGCAGTCGATCATTTAACCCGACTGCAATTGCAGGATGATTTGTTGGAAATATGCCGAAAAGAACAAAAAACCGTCATTTTTATTACCCATGATGTTCCGGAAGGGGTTTTTTTAGGGGACCGGGTGATTCTCCTGACACCTCGTCCGGGTCGGATTCAAAAAATCTTGACGGTGCCCGTTCAGAAACCGCGCCGTCGCGAAGATCCGGCTTTAATCGCAATTCATGATACGATTTATCGTTTGATTTACGCAACATCTGACGAAACCGACTTGGAATATATTTTATAAAAATAAAAGGAGGCATTTCAATGTCCGATTCAAATAAATCGACCACAGAAATTGATTTAACAAAATTCAATTTAAGCAGGGAAGAATATTTAGCTTTGGATCCCGATGAATTCCGGGCCCGTTTCCGGGAACGGATTCATCATACATTGGAGATTCAAACCTATGCCGCGCTTCATAGCGGGAAACTTTTGCCGGCTGATCAGACTAAAACCGTTGAAAATTTGATCAGCATCTGGCTGGAAAAAGGGTTGTCAACTGACTTACCGGATTTTCAATGGGGGCAAAGAGTCCTAAACTTTGCCCGGCATGCGCAAAAAGGCCAAAAAGTGAATCTTTCTGAGTTCAAACCTTATGAAATCACTGAAAAAGACTATGAAGCGTTTCAACATATTTTAACCGAAAGACGTTCGGTGCGTCATTGGACCGATGAAGAGGTTCCCGACTGGATCATCGATGAAATTATCAAAGCCGGGCTTTGGGCCGCCCACTCCTGTAATTTACAATCACTTCGGTTTGTAGTAGTTAGGGAGAAAAATGAACCGGGCCTATTTAAAGGCAGTGATATCCCCGGCGGTCCGGTACATATCGTCGCTCTTCAAAACGAATTGGTTTATTTGGCAAATCCCTATAATCCGGTTCGAAACCGTTTGTTGGATTGCGGCGCTGCCGTTCAAAATATGGTATTGACCGCTCATGCTCTAGGACTGGGTGGCGTGTGGCTTACCTTCTCGGATCAGATGTTAGACCGGTTATACAAACGGTTTCAGTTGCCGGATCATATAAAGATTGTGACTTATATTGATATTGGTTTTCCGGATCAAACCCCCGCTCCTCCGTATCGACTTGGTTTGGAAGAAACCGTGTTATTGAGAATCTGAATAATGAAAGGGCTGATTTCCGAGAGTAATTTGGCCCCGAAATTGGTTTTCAAGAAATGGGTTGAGTTTGGTATTTTACAAAGATACAGCGTTCTTCATCCCCTCCCTACCGCATAAACCTTATAGGGAGGGATTTTTTTGAAACTGAAACCAAACCGGCTCGGCACGAAGCTGGCTGAATTTTTAGAGTTACCCCTGGATACAGTAGTCGAACTACCCAAAATGGTGATTAACGGGAACCAACAATTGGTAATCGAAAACCACCGGGGCGTCATCGAATATGAGCGCTCAGTGATTCGGGTCGGCACTAAACTGGGGGAGATTAAAATCACCGGTTCGGAATTGGCGTTAATCTCAGTCCTCAAAGAAGAGCTGGTCATCGCGGGAAAGATCGGGCAAATCGAGATGATAGACTGGAGGTAGCTTAATTTGTGGTTTAACCGGATGCTCTCATTTTTCACCGGATATGTTGAGATTATTATTAGAGGAGCCCAACTGGAAAAATTGATCAACTTATTGAGCGGGTCAGGTTTTTATCTTTGGGACGTTAAAAAGGTCGCTCCGGATGTAATGGCCGCCAAACTCCGCAGCCATGGTTTTTTGAAAATTAGGCCTTTTGTTAAAAAATCCGGCGCCTTAGTTAAAATCCGGCGTCGGAAAGGTTGGCCGTTCCTAAGGAAGAAAATAGCGCAACGAAAGGTATTTTGGCTTAGCGCCGTTGGGATGCTAGGCTTATTATTATATTTATCATCTTTAACTTTAGTAATCAAGGTTGACGGATTTACCGGGGCCGAACGGGAAGAATTAATTAGGACATTGAAGTATGTAGGTCTCAAGCCGGGCAGGCCTACTAGAGAATTAGCCCGGGAGAAGCAACGGATCGAGCGGGATGCGATTATCCGGACCCCGGAGGCGGTTTGGTTAAGGGTTAATTTTAAAGGAGTAGTCGCAGAAGTTAAGGCGGTAAAACGGAAAAATCCGCCCCCGCCCGATCAAGGGTGCGACCTGGTCGCCGAAAGGGATGGTCTCATAACCAGAGTCGCGGTGATCAGAGGCCAACCGGTGGTCAAAGAAGGAGAGACCGTAGCCAGAGGCGATTTATTAATCAGCGGCCGGATTAGCTACACCGATCCGGAGACGGGAGTGGTAATTGTTGAAAATATTCCAGCCAGCGGAATAGTAGAGGCAAGGGTTTGGTATGATTTAGAAGTGATTCAACCCAAAAAAATATGGCGCGCCTCTTGTTTAAATAAGCCAAAAACGGTATATTCAATTAGTTGGGCAGGACGAACCTGGCGGATCTGGGGCAGGGTTAACCAGTCTGAAGGAGAAATGGTATGGGACCGCTACCGGAAACGGCTTTTTTCCGGAAGGAATCCGGATAGGGTTGTAGAACTTATTAAGGATGTTTGGCAAGGAGTTAAGTGGCAAAAAGTTACCTTGTCGCTGGATGAGATCAAACTGGCGGCTCGTCGCGAAGCAGAAGCGAAACAAAAATACCTGATCGGCTTAGTGAACGGAGCCCCCGAAGAGATTTGGATCAATGAAGGCGATTACGTTAAATTGATTATGACCTTCGAGATTACTCAAGATATTGCCATGTTGGCGCCAACAGAAAGGAGAATTAATGATCGGTCAGACCCAGGAGAAAAAAATTGAGATCGATCCCCGAATTGCTCCGCAACTCATTGGTAAACTGGAGGAAAATACCCGCATCATCGGAGAGGGACTAGGGATAATGATTTATTCCCGAGGCAACGAGATAATAATCTCCGGACCGGCTGAACCAATGAACCAGGCGGCGGCAATTCTAAGTTTATTAGAGCAACAGTATAAAAAGGGATATCATCCGTTAATTTCCGCAATAAACTATATGGTCAAAATGGCCAAGGAAGGTCAGCTCCATAAGATAACCGGTTTCGCCGACGAGGTCGTAGCGATGACCGCCCGGGGGAAAAAGATATTTCCCCGTACTATTGGACAGAAGCAATATGTAGACGCCATCAAACGCAACGGATTAACTTTTGGGATCGGGCCGGCCGGGACCGGTAAGACTTATTTGGCGGTAGCGTTAGCGGTCGCCGCTTTACAGGCCAAAGAAGTCAACCGGTTGATTCTGACCAGGCCGGCGGTGGAAGCCGGAGAAAAGCTCGGTTTTTTACCAGGCGATCTTCAGGAAAAAGTTGACCCCTATTTGCGGCCCTTATATGATGCCCTTTATGATTTAATGGGGGTGGACCTTTTTCAAAAAAATATGGAGCGAGGCATAATTGAAATAGCGCCCCTCGCGTATATGAGAGGCCGGACTCTTGACGATTCCTTCATAATTCTGGATGAAGCGCAAAATACCACCCCGGAGCAGATGAAGATGTTTTTAACCCGGATGGGGTTTGGTTCCAAGGCGGTGGTGACCGGAGACATTACCCAAGTGGATTTGGCTAAAGGCATCACCTCCGGTTTGGCCCAAGTCTCGCAGATATTTTCCGGAATACCCGGTATCGACGTAGTTACTTTAACTGATCGCGACGTAGTAAGACACGAACTGGTTCAGAAGATTATCCAAGCCTATGAACGTTATCAACAAACGGCCGAAGAAAAAGGGGTTGACCCTAATGGAAACGCATGACAATCAAAATTTGGGCAAAAGAATCAAAACCATCAATAATAATGTCTGGGATTTTTCCTCAAAGGTGGTTAGTGTCCTTAAAATCCCGTCTTTTCGTGAAGGGATCCTGGTCTTAATCTGTTTTTTATTAATCATTACCTTACTCCAGATCAGGCTTTTCCCAAGGACCCTTGATGTTAAAGTCGGACAAGCCAGTAAAATTGATATTTATGCGCCCCGGGCGGTAGTCAACCCCGAAGCCACCAAATTAGTGCAGCAGGAAGCGGTGGACCGGGCGATCCAAATCGCTAAACTCGATCCGGAATATTACCGAATCGATGATTCCGTAAGCCAATTGACCGGGTTTAACTTGAACCGGGCTTTAAGCATGCTCGATAAAGTTCATTCCCGTTATCTTAACAATGAAGTCATTACTAAAGATGATTTACAGGTAATCAAATATCAGAAATTTTTTTATGAGCCGCCTTCCTTTACGCTATTGAAACGCATCGTTTCGCTGGATGACGATGCTTATCAGGAGCTAAAGGAGAAATCCCGCCGAATTTTGGAAGCGATCGAATTAAAGCGGCGAATCAGTATCGATAAAGTTAACGAGGTCAAGTTCATTCTCGCGGATCTCATCCATGAACACAAAGTATCGGATCGGGTAGCACCGGTGCTCAAAGATTTGTTAGAGATTTCAATCCGGCCTAATCTAGTATTAGACTCCGCTAAATTAGCCCAATTGGAGCAGCAGGTCCGTTCGAACGTTCCGGAAGTGATCCATCGCAAAAACGAACTCCTAATCGCCAAGAATCAAGTGGTTACGGAGAACGATTACAAAATGCTCAAAGAATTGCATTTGATCGTGGATGAAACCAACCAATTAAAGGTATTCCTAAGTTTGGCCTTTTTTATATTATTATTAGTCGGTTTAGGATTGGTTTATATATTTCAATTTCATCCCGATTTGCTCCGGGAAGAAGGCTCCCTTTATTTAATGCTGTTATTGCTGTTGATGGTAGTGGGCTTGATCAAGGTCTTATCTTTGACCGATATACCCTCTTTGCCGTTTTTGGCGCCGGTTAGTTTTGCGGCGATGCTGGCTGCGATCTTGGTCAAACGAGAAATGGCGCTGATGTTGACCGCGATTCTCAGCTTGCTGGGAGGGGTCATCGTCGAATACAACCTCTCCCTGACCATCTTCTATTTCATCAGCGGGACAATCGCCGTGTTATCGTTATTCAATTTTCAGCGCCAACGGGACTTGGTCCGGAGCGGTTGGATCTTGATAGTAGCCAACTTGGTTATGGTGGCGGCTTTAAATTTGCTGTTCCGCTCGACCTTCAGTTTTGACTCGGTGATCCTGGCGGCGACCAACGGCTTTCTATCATCGGTGCTGACCATCGGTTCACTGCCGTTTTTGGAGCATATCTTTAAGATCACTACTCCGATTCGACTGTTGGAATTGGCGAACCCGAGCAACCCCTTGTTGCGCCGGTTACAAATTGAAGCTCCCGGCACCTACCACCATAGTATCATGGTGGGAAACTTGGCCGAAGCCGCAGCCGAGGGGATTGGAGCGGATACGCTCTGGGTAAGGGTGGGCTCGTATTACCACGATATCGGCAAGATTAAACGGCCTTACTTTTTCGTGGAAAATCAGTTTTCTTTAGAAAACCCCCATGAAAAACTGAATCCGAGCTTAAGCACTTTGATCATTACCTATCATGTGAAAGACGGGGTTGAAATTGCCCGGGAGCATGGGTTGCCCGATAAATTAATCGATATTATCGAACAGCACCACGGTACCGACCTAGTCCGCTATTTTTATAAACGGGCTACTGAAAATATACAAGGTGAAAGAGAAATACTAATTGAGGAAGACTTTCGTTATGAAGGCCCGAAACCCCAAACCAAAGAGGCTGCATTGGTAATGTTGGCCGATTCGGTTGAGGCTGCGGTGAAAGCCCTCAGTAAACCTACGCCCGCCAAAGTAGAAGGATTGATCCAGAAGATCATCAGGGAGCGTTTGGATGACGGCCAATTTGACGAATGTAATTTGACACTGAAGGATTTAAACAGCATTAAAAATAGTTTTATCAAGATCTTGGGCGGGATGTTCCATAGTAGGATCGAGTATCCCGAAAATGTATTGAAGGAAATGGAAAGGAAAAAGAGCGATGCTGGTTCTGATCAATAATATTCAAAAGAAAAAGGATTTGAGTTCCGAAGATTTGGCGTTATTAGAGAAGGTTCTCCAATTCGGGCTTGAGTCGCATCACCAACCGGATTCCGAGTTAGGAGTCATTTTGGTGGACAACGAATACATCCAGGATTTGAACTTAAAGTATCGCGGGATCGATCAACCAACCGATGTCCTTTCCTTCGCCATGAACGAAGGGGTAGCTGAAAGCCCGGCATTTAAGATTGAAGGCGAACCAATCCTTCTGGGGGATGTCTATCTCTCGGTGGAGCGGGCTGTGGAACAAGCCGAAAGTTACGGGCATTCATTTTCCCGGGAATTATGTTATCTGGGGACCCATGGGCTTTTGCACCTGTTGGGATATGACCATCAGACCCCGGAAGAAACTGAGTCGATGCGGGCCGAGGAAGAAAAAATCATGGAACAATTCGAATTAGGGAGGGCATCTCAGTGAGATCGCGGACCTTAATCGATTCCTTTAATTATGCTTTTGAAGGCGTGGTTTACGCTTTCAAAACTCAGCGCAACATTAAAATTCATTTTTTAGCCGCCGGTATTGTCCTACTGGTTTCATTAGTCCTCAAGCTGACTAAATTGGAAATCTTGATGCTCTTAACCACCATTGCTTTTGTGATCGTCACGGAGATGGTCAATACAGCCATTGAAGTTGCGATTGATATGATAACCCGAGAGCACCATCCCCTGGCGGCAATCGCCAAAAACGTGGCTGCCGGGGCGGTCTTGGTCTCCTCTTTTTTAGCGGTTATTGTTGGTTATCTAATTTTCTTTCCCAAATTTGAAGCGATGATTCCCAGGGTAATTGTTTCATTGCAAAAAGCCCCGGCTTATTTAAGTTTGATCGCCATCTTGCTGACGGTGGTCTTGGTCGTCGCCGGAAAAGCTTTAACCCAAACCGGCACTCCGCTGCAGGGCGGGATGCCCAGCGGCCATACGGCGATGGGCGCCACAGCTGCCACTACAATCGCGTTTCTTTCCCGGAACGGCTTGATTGCCTTTTTAGCATTTTTTTTAGTGCTGTTATTGGCGGAAAGCCGGTTGGAAAATAAGATTCATTCGCCCCTTGAAGTGCTGGCCGGCGGGGTGTTGGGTTTTTTGATTACGATTCTCATCTTTCAATTAATGGTTTAAGGGGGCCGATTTTGAAGAACGATGCTGAACTGATTCAAAAAGCCCTTCAAGCACGGGAGGCGGCTTATGCGCCATACTCCCGATACAAAGTGGGCGCGGCCTTATTAGGCAAGTCGGGCCGGATTTATACCGGTTGCAACGTCGAAAATGCTTCATATGGCGCTACAATTTGCGCCGAGAGGGCCGCTGCCGTTAAAGCCGTTTCCGAAGGGGAGCTCCAATTTGAAGCTTTAGCGGTGGCGGTCGATGGGGACGAGCCTAGTTCTCCTTGTGGCATCTGCCGTCAGTTTTTGGCGGAATTCGGGACCGGGCTTCGCTTAATCTTGGTTAACCTTAAAGGCGCCAGGGTCGATAGCACCTTGGAAGAATATTTGCCGGAGGCTTTTACTCCAAGAAGATTATCGAAAGGTTACGGGAGGACGCATGGGACCGGGGATTAGCAAGATAACGGTGGAGATTGTTACCCAGATCGATGATGAACTGCGCGAGATCATGCTCAATATCGATGAGGAGGCATTCGGCGAAGGAAGTTTAAATGAATGGTCTTTGCCTCCGTTTTTGCATTATGGTCGGGTATATTTGGCAAAAATAAACGGTAAGCCGGTCGGCTTGGCCGAATTGATGCGGGACTGGAGAGACCCGGAATTGGCTTATTTATATGGATATGCGGTTGCCCGGGAGTACCGGCAACAAGGAATCGGGACGGCGATGTTTCGGGCGATCTTGGAAGGGCTTCCCCGGGCCGGTTTCAAACGGCTGCAGTTGACGGTGCATCCGGAAAATCATACCGCCATTCATATTTACCAAGATAAATTCGGAATGAAACCGGTTGATTTCGTCCCCGGGTATTATGGCCCGGGCGAGGACCGTTGGCTTTTGGAATGGAGAAGCGATGACTGATTATCGTTCGGGTTTTGTTGCCCTAATCGGCCGGCCTAACGTCGGAAAATCAACTTTATTAAATCGGATTATCGGCCAGAAAATTACGATCACTTCCGATAAGCCCCAGACTACCCGGAATCAACTAAGGGGTATCTTATCCGGCCCCAATTACCAAATCATTTGGGTCGATACTCCAGGTTTGCACAAACCCCTGCACCATTTGGGGGAACAAATGGTAAAAACCGCCCAAAGAGCCCTCTCCAATGTAGATTTGGTGCTGTGGGTCCTTGATGCCGAGGCCGGATTCAGACCGGCGGATGAAAAAGTAGCCCAATTACTTAGTTCAATCGGCCAACCCCTTTTTGCGGTTTGGAATAAAATCGATTTGGTCGCATCGGATCAGGAGCTTGAGTTCTGCCGGGAAGGTCTCCCCATCCTGAAAACTTTTAAGGTTTCAGCCCTGTCGGGAGCAGGAATCAATGAATTAATCAATGGGGTGGTCGCCCAATTGCCGCCGGGACCGGCCTATTACCCCCCGGAAATGATTACCGATCACCCGGAGCAGTTTATTATCGCCGAATATATCAGGGAACAAGTATTAAATCAAACCGAGGAAGAGATCCCACATTCGGTGGCGGTCCGGATCGAGGAGTTTAAGAAGCGGCCAAACGGCCAGGTTTATATCGAAGCTAACATTTATGTTGAACGCGATTCCCAGAAGGGCATTATCATCGGGGCTAAGGGCGGCCGTTTAAAGGCAATAGGGGCCACTGCCCGGGTTGAAATTGAAAAATTGCTCGACGCTCCGGTATACCTCAATCTCTGGGCTAAAGTCAGGAAAAACTGGCGGAATAGCGACAAATTACTCCAGGAGTTCGGCTACGGTGAAGAAGAACAGGATTAAAAACCCCCTTGTTTACGGGGGATTAATTATGATATTATTTTTAATCAGCTCCGCCGGCCTTGCCTCGATGACGGAAGAAGAGCCGATCGAGGTGGGACTGGCTTTTAATATCGATGAGCTAAGATTGGCCGGGGGCGGAGAAACAGTCTTGCTGGACCTGGGCAGCCCTAACCCAAAATTTCTGCCTTGGCCCGGCGATCATGCGCTAATTACGGCGGTGGCGGAACAAATCCAGATCAATGATCTACCGGTAGGCAGCGGGCCATTGCTGGTTTTTCCAACCAATTCTCCCCTGGCGTGGGAGGAGAGAAATTACCGCGGCGAGTTTTTGATCATTAATCAAAACGGGAAGTTAAATTTGATTAACCGATTGCCATTGGAGGATTACCTCCGGGGAGTAGTGCCGAAAGAGATTCCTGCCGGATGGCCGATGGCCGCCTTAAAAGCCCAGGCAATCGCGGCCCGGACATACACTTTGGCCAATCTTGAGCGCCACCGGGAAGACGGGTTCCGCCTTTGCGCCACTACCCATTGCCAAGTTTACCAAGGCTTAACCGGAGAACATCCCAACACCGACCGGGCGGTTGCGGAAACCCGAGGGATGGTAGTAACTTATGAAGGTGAATTAATCGCAGCGGTTTATCATGATTCATCGGGAGGTTATACTAAAGATGCCGCCGAGGTTTGGAGCCGGGCAGTCCCTTATCTAATCCCGGCGCCGGGTTGGGATAGCGACTCTCCATACCACCAGTGGGCTCGGAGCTTTGACTGGGAAGAACTTCAGGGTTATATTAATAAAGCATATCCGGAAATAGGAGAGTTAAGGCAGCTTTTGCCGGCTGGTTTTGGCGGTGATGGACGGGTCATCAAGCTAACTTTAAAAGGCTCCCAAGGGGAAATAATCGTTACCGGAGAACAGTTCCGGCACGTAACCGGGATTCCCAGTTCCAACATGAAGCTTGGGATCGTCTACGGGCCTGAACCATTAGTGACTTTATGGTGGCTGCGCGGGCAGGATCAACCCGTTGCCACCTTCTACGAATCGGAAGGTTTTACTGAAGACTCCGAAATGATGGACTCGATTGAGAAGTTGCCTGACCCATGGACCCAAGTAGGGGAGAAAACTCCGCTTCGGCTGGAAATTCGCGGGGCCGGGCGGGGGCACGGAGTCGGACTAAGCCAATGGGGGGCCAAAGGAATGGCCGAAGCCGGTTATAGTGAAAAGCAGATCTTGGAACATTTTTATCCTGGCGCTACGGTAACGAATTTGGCGGCGGGCCGGGAGACATATAACAGATATGAAGCAGGTGTAACAGTTCCTAATGTTAGTCAATGATTTCGATTATCCGTTACCACCCGAATTAATCGCGCAGCATCCGGTGGAACCTAGGGACCATTCTCGGTTGCTTGCCTTGAATCGATCACTGAAAAGCCTTTCCGACCGGAGTTTTTTTGAACTTCCCTCTTTGTTGTCCCCCGGCGATCTGTTAGTTTTTAACGATACTAAGGTGATACCGGCCCGTTTATTTGCTGAAAAAGAAGGCGGTTCGGCCCGGATTGAAGTTTTTCTCTTAAAACAACTTTCCGGATCGAGTTGGGAATGTTTGGTCCGCCCCGGGAAGCGGGTTAAACCGGGTGTCAAGTTGCTTTTCGAAGAGGGAGTATCCGGAAAGGTCCTAGAGACCACTCCCGCAGGGGGAAGGATCATCGAATTTCCGGGGGAATTCGGTTTTAGGGAATGGCTCAGCCGGGTCGGGCAAACACCATTGCCGCCATATATTACGGAAGCGTTGGCTGATCCCGGCCGCTATCAGACTATTTATGCCAAGGCTGAAGGTTCGGTAGCCGCACCTACGGCAGGGCTCCATTTCACCGAGGGCTTGCTTCAGGAACTGGCCGAAAGGGGCGTTAAAACCGGATTTCTCACGTTGCACGTTGGTTTAGGCACCTTCCGGCCGGTCCAAACGGAACGGGTGGAAGAACATTTAATGCACTCCGAGTTTTTTACGCTCCCACCATCGCTAGTGGGGCAGATCGAAGCGGCCAAAAAAGCGGGTAACAGGGTAATCGCAGTAGGGACTACCGTAGTCCGGGTCTTGGAATCCGAGGCTGACGCCGAGGGCAGGCTGAAGGCAGGTTCCGGGGAGACGGCGATCTTTATCTATCCCGGTTATCAGTTCAAAGTAATTGACGGGTTAATCACCAATTTCCATTTGCCCCGTTCCACCTTGCTAATGCTGGTATCGGCTTTTGCCGGCCGGGAATTTATCTTGGAAAGCTATGCCCATGCAGTGAAAAATAGCTACCGGTTTTTTAGTTTTGGAGATGCAATGCTGATTCTCTAGAATTCAGAAGTCAGAAGACAGAATAAAGAAGTGTAGGTTAAGCTTTGAGGCCTTACAGTTCCTGGGAGTCAAAAGAAAGAATGGCGAAGCATAAATCGAATTTCTTGAATCAAAGCATATGCATTCAATCTTCTGTCTTCTAGATTCTATATTCTGTATTCCTCTTTTCTGATATAACAATCTTTAAAAAAAAGAGGTTCTTATGGATTTCAGTTTTGAAGTAATCAAACAATCGAATCAAAACCGGGGACGGTTGGGGCGGTTGACTACTTTTCACAGCCAAATCGAGACCCCGGTCTTTATGCCCGTCGGCACCCAAGGGACAGTCAAGGCGATGACCGTCGAAGATCTGCGCCGGATCGGGTTTAAACTGATTTTAGGAAATACTTACCATCTTTATTTAAGACCCGGGGTTGATATTGTCGCAACCGCCGGAGGGTTGCATTCCTTTTGTAACTGGTCGGAGTCGATGCTCACTGATAGCGGCGGGTTCCAAGTTTTCAGCCTCTCCAAACTGAACAAGGTTACTGAGGAAGGGGTCAAGTTTCGCTCCCATCTGGACGGATCGCCGCATTTGTTCACCCCGGAGAAAGTGATGGAGATCGAAATGGGACTGGGGGCAGACATAGCCATGGTTTTTGATGTCTGTTTGCCTTACCCTTCCGATTATCAGACCGCCAAGGAGGCGATGGAAAGAACCAACCGTTGGGCGGAGCGTTGTTTAAAAGCTCATTCCCGGCCCGATCAAGTTTTATTCGGTATTGTCCAAGGGGTAACCTACCGCGATTTGCGAGAGGAAAGCGCCCGGACCTTAAGTAGTTTGGGTTTTCCGGGCTATGCCATCGGCGGGTTAAGCGTCGGCGAGCCTAAACCGTTAATGTATGAAACTCTCGACTATACAGTCCCGAACTTGCCTGAAAATAAGCCTCGATATCTGATGGGTGTGGGATCGCCCGATGCCCTCTGGGAGGGAGTGGAGCGAGGGGTTGATATGTTTGACTGTGTTTTTCCAACGCGGATCGCCCGTAACGGAACGGCGCTGACCTCAATCGGGCGGGTCATTATCCGGGACGCCAAATATGCCAGGGATTTTACACCCCTCGACCCAAACTGCACTTGCAAAACATGCGCCTCTTATACCCGGGCTTATCTCCGGCACCTTTTTAAAGCCGGTGAAATTTTAGGCCCCCATCTGGTGACTTATCATAATCTGTTCTTTTTATACCGGGTGATGGAGGAGATCAAAGCAGGTCTTAAAAATGGAGATTATCAAGAACGAAAACGGGAATTCTTTTCAAAATATAGCTGTTGATTCGTAGATATTTCGTTCATTCCCATTTTAATTATTGAAATGGGAAATACTGATTAATGTCGAATAAGTGTTAGACAA
>JBLNDC010000542.1:0-2665 GCA_050261255.1 Bacteroidota bacterium | reverse complement strand
AGCCGGTATTTGGACAGATTAAAAACTGTATGGGATTTCGCCAATTTTTACTTCGAGGGCTAACGAAATGCCAAGGCGAATGGAATTTAGTTTGTTTATGCCATAATTTGCTTAAATTGTATCGATTTAGAATGAGTACCGATTAAAAGGCCTTATTTAATGGCAAATTTTGAAATAAGTTCAAGTCGATGCTCAAATTTTTTGAATCCATAGCGGTGAACATGAATTTTTCTAAAATTTCTCAAGCAAATATGGGGTTAATTATATTTTTTTAGGAGCACAGGCTCCTAGTCTCCGGTTTTTTACCAATGAAATCATTACAATAACACCTTTAAAACATTGATTAGCCTCAATTATGGTAAAAAAAAATTTTTATTTTCATACTCGTAAAAACCCTGTAAAAATGCCTTCAAATCATAACCTCCGTCCGAAAAGGTGACCATAGGAATAATCATCGCGATAAAATTCTTTGCATTAAGTAATAGTTAAAGATAATTTTGAGTTATTTAAAAATCCGATGATATAAATCTATTGATTCAATTGAGGGGGGTAAATCCAATTCATCCTTTAAAATTTTAACCATCATTTGATACTCTTCACGGGCCGCCGAAAAGTTTCCAATCTCGGCATAGATTGACATTAATAAACAATAAACCTCTTCGGTGAGTGGAGTGATTTCTTTTAATATATTCAGGTGGGCAATCGCCTTCGTAAATTCTTTATGCCCTAAGTAATAGCGTGACAAGGTAAACCTGGTCTCTATATATTGGCGTTTTAAATGTTCCCGTTCCGGGATAAGCCAAGGGTAATCCAGTTCCTCCAGATATTCGCCCCGATAAAGAGTGATGGCTTCTTCAAAATAACTGATGGCTGTTTCGGGATGAGTTTTATTTGCAGCCCCAAAAGTTAATAAGTGCTCAAATTGCCGCCGGTCGTTGCTAAAAATATCGGGCGCCAGTTGGTATGTCTTCCCTCCATAGATAATGAATTCTACTCCATCCTTCGGGTTTAAAATCCGGCGTAAATAATACAAAGTAGTATGAAGAAGATCATTTGCCCGTTTGGGGTCAAGGTGGGGCCATAAGTCTTCCAAAATTCTTTCCTTGGCAATTGGACCAGCCTGATGGGCCAAATATAACAATAAATCCCGTGTCTTTAAAGTTCGCCATTTTTGGGGGCCGACATTATCTCCATTTATGTATACTAATATCGGGCCTAAACAAGAGATTTGTAACGGAGCATAATGTTCATCAATCTTCTTGGAGCTGCTTAAAAAATGCCTGGTAAAGTTAGCACAGTCACCAAGTTGTGTTATCCCGGAGTTCAATTCCGCTAAAACCGGATTAATCCTATCTTTGGGTAAATTTTTAAGAATTTCATTTAAGGTAGCGTTTACTCGGCTTCGAACAACCGGGACAGGGTGGTTTGCCAGTTTTTTTAATATAACTAATGAGCGCTCACCAACTTGGATTAAAATTCGTTGGACAAAAGCAACTTCAATCCCATATTCCATTGCCAGTTGCAAAACCGGATGCAATAACTTCCAAAAGGTTAAATAATATTGCCGAAAATTGATCCGGGAGGCTATTTTTAATCCTTCTTCAGCATATTGACAAGCTTTCTCACGCTGGTTTTCAATTAGATAAGCCCACGCTAAGTTGGTGTAGCCATAGCTTAATGCTTTTTTGAAGCCTGTATTTTCAAATGTGGTAATTGCCTGATGGAGCATTTCAACTCCCTCATCAATATTTCCGGTTTGAATATATACCGGAGCCACAACCATTTGACAAACACCTAAGGCCAGATTACCCGATTGGGCTTTAGCCTCGATTAGGGCTTCCTCTACAGTAATTCTTGCTTCCACCCATCTGTCTTGCAATCCCAAACAGCGGGCAAGAAATGCCAAGTTTAAAACTAAATAAAACCGCTCACCATTGTTTTCCCTAATTAGGTTAATCGCCTTCCTGTAATAGTTTTCAGCAATATCGGGCTCTGAGAGATCCTCAAAAATACTTGCTAATTGGATATAAGCCGATGGAAGAGCCTCGTTCATACCGAGATTTTCCTTTATTGCCACACTTCGTTTAGCATATTCAAAAGCTTGATCAAATTCGCCCCAATCTTGATAAATCGTCGATATACTATCCTGTGTATAATAACTGGGTAAAATTTGCTCCGGAGAGGTTTCCGCCCCTCTTTTATATAATTGAAGCGCCCTGGGATAATTACCCAGAAAATAATTCACATTTCCCAGGCCCTCGAGTAAATGAGCAATAATGTATTTATCATCGTTCTGCTCGGCTAATGCGAGCGCTTTGACCAGGACTTCTTCCGATTCTTTAAAACGTGCGTTCATATTCAGAGATAATGATTTTTCCAAGGGAAGGTCAAAACGGTTCCCGAGTTTTTCAGGAGAGATCAACCGTTCAACTTCATCAAGTAAATCCAGGTTTCCTTGATAATTACCACGACATCGATAAATTCTTGCCTGTAAGATTTTGCTTTCGATCAAACCTTCTTCATCGTGGTTGATTGTAAAACTGTTTACAGCTTTGACAATCCATGACATTCCCTCCTCCAACCGGCCTTGGTATATTGATCTTCCCCCGATTTGCCAGACACTCAGTTAAGAGGTAAAATAACAACCAAGGAGCTGAGTGTAAAT
>JBLNDC010000541.1:0-3904 GCA_050261255.1 Bacteroidota bacterium | reverse complement strand
TTCGGCTATCTTATCGGCAAAGGCGTGGGAATGGCAATCGAGCAACATTTCAAGACCCCTTTTTCAAACAATAACATTACATAATAGGTTGAGTTCAACACTGGATCTGGAAATCCTTTGGATAATTTTAAAGATATTATTACAAATGATTAAGCAAACACCTGGTAAAGAATTTGGCCAAAACAACTCTATTAGCCCGAGAGCGGATTTCTTTGGGAAACAGCTCGGATCAGCCCATGGGAAATAGAGGAGTTTAAATTTAAATGGTAAATAATAATCAAAGAAGATGACACTTTGATAAAAGGTTCGAATAATGAAAATCTTATTAACTACTCTCAATGCGAAATTTGTTCATACTTCATTAGCGCTTTGGTCCCTTTATCAGTTTTGCCGGAATGACTTTCCGGGACTGAAGTTTCGGGAGTTCAATATCAATCAGGATTTGGATTGGGTATTTGGGGAAATCTATGCGGAAAAAGCCGATGTGGTCGGTTTTTCTTGCAATATCTGGAATATCGGGCAAACCTTGCTCCTCACTAAAAGATTGAAAATGTTAGCGCCTCAGACGATTATCCTTTTAGGGGGACCGGAAGTCTGGACTGAGCCGGAAGCAATTTTAGCCAAGAACCCGTATTTGGATTTGATAGTCATCGGCGAGGGTGAAGTCACTTTCCGGGAGTGGCTGGAGCAGTATGCCAAAGGCGGCGGAGGATGGGAAAAGGTCTCGGGGTTAGTCTTCCGACAAGGTGAATCAGTGGTTCGGACCCAGGCCCGAAAACCTATCGCCGACTTGAATCTGCTTCCTTTTCCTTATCCGGAGGATTTATCCGATTTCCGTCAAAAATTGATTTACTACGAGACTTCGCGGGGTTGTCCCAATCGTTGTCAATATTGTTTATCCGCCAATGAACGCGGGGTCCGTTTTTTAAGCCTGGACCGGGTTAAAAAGGAAATGCTGAAATTCATCGACGCTGAAATCGCCCAGGTTAAGCTGGTGGATCGTTCTTTTAACTGCGATGTCAAGCGGGCCAAGGAAATCTGGCTTTTTTTACTGGAACACCCGGGAGTCACTAATTTTCACTTTGAGATCGTCGGGGATTGGCTGGATGATGAATCCATCGCCATTTTGAGCGAAGCGCCGCGCGGTTTGTTTCAGTTCGAAATCGGCGTTCAAAGCACCAACCAAGAGACTCTCCGGTTAATCAGCCGCCGGATGGATTTTGAAAAGTTAAAACGGCAAGTGTCGTTGTTACATCATAATAGTAGAGTTTTTATTCACTTGGATTTGATCGCCGGCTTACCTGGTGAAAATTATCAATCATTTGCCGGTTCTTTTAACGACAATTTACTAATCGGCCCGGACCGTTTGCAGCTTGGTTTTTTAAAGCTGCTGAAAGGCTCCGGTTTACGTGAAAAGGCTGACGAATTCGGATATTATTTTACGGAAGAAGCCCCTTACGAAGTCTTAGCCAATCGCTGGATCACCTTTGAAGAGCTTTGGCGCTTGAAGACCATTGAAGACTTATTGGAACGCTATTATAACTCCGGGCGTTTTACAGCTACTTTTAAATACTTAATCGCCCGGACGGAAAACCCCTTTCAGTTATTCGAGGATTTCGCCGGCTGGTGGAAGGAACGGGAATTGGACCAAAAAGCCCACAAAGGAAAGGACCTCTATCAATATTTGCTGGAATTCTTAGAGGCCCGGAACCACGATCCGGTGGTAATCCGAAATCTTTTAAAATATGATCTATTATTGGGCGAGCGTTTGGTAGATTTGCCGGAATGGGCCGGACAACTGGGACCGGAGTTGAAGAAGGTCAGTTACAGTTTCTGGCAAATCCCTGAAAACCGCAGCCGCTATCTTCCGGAATGGCCCGGGCTTGAGCCTCGAGAGCTGCAAAGGAAAGTATTGTTCGCCGAATTTGAGATTGACCCGGAAGCGGCGATCAGTAACCCATCAGTTGACCAACCCCTCCGGCACACTTTAATTTTGTTCGTATACGGCCGAGAGGTGTATCCATATAAGCTCGACTGGGAGGAACTGAAAAATGTCTAGAATTTTCCTCGGCAGCCTTTTGATCATCTTCGGGACCTTATTCTTATTGAATAGTACGGAGATAATCAATTCCGGCATTTACTCGAAATATATTGAACTGTTTCAAAAATACTGGCCTGGGTTGCTGATTTTACTTGGGCTGAAGATGATTGTTGCCGGAAAAAATCCCGGCTTGGCCGAAGCCTTAAAATGGTTAATCATACTACTGGTAGGCCTCTGGATATTTGGGGAGTTTTTCGTAGTAAGAAATTGGGTAATCTAAGGGAAAAACGGTTAATAAATAGTTTTTCACCACGGTTATGCTTAGGTACATGAAAAGTTAAACTTGAAATTTACCGAAACCGCTAATGAACACAATAAACGCGAATAAGACCTTAAGGTTTAGAAATTAATAAGGGTTCATTCGCGTAGTAATAGCTGTTTATCATAGTTTTTCGCTTAATATTCAATGAGGAGGTATATCCAGATGTATGGCTTTGCAAGGCTCGTATACTTGGGGTGAATTATTTTCGGAATTTGGTGGTTGATCTGGCTTGGACTGGCTATTGCCACCAAGGCTAAGACGATTACCTGGTTTTTAGCGCTTTCCGCAGTTGTCTGGGTTGGAATCCACAATTTATTAGTTTATTATACACCGTTTTTAATATACATGAGCTGGTTTTTACTGCCCCTCTTTTTTCTCCCCAGTATGCTCCGGGTAATTACCGAATATGAGCGGGGGGTATTATTCCGGTTCGGAAGGCAGATTGGAGTATTACAGCCAGGGGTCAATCTGGTGTTTCCGATGGGCATCGATTTTGTTAAAACCGTTGATCTGCGGACTTTTACGATTGATGTGCCGAAGCAAGAGGTCATAACGAGGGATAATGTAAATATCTTTGTCGACGCTGTGGTTTATTTTAATGTGTTCGATCCGGTATTGGCCACCATCAAAGTAGCGGATTACGTGCGGAGCACTTCCTTGTTGGGCCAAACGATTCTCCGTTCGGTTTTGGGCCAGCATGAACTGGATGAAGTACTCGCTAAAAGAAACGAGTTGAATGAGATTTTAAAATCACTGTTGGATGAAGCCACCGATCCTTGGGGGGTAAAAGTCACCGCCGTCGAGATTAAAGCTTTGGAGCTGGCGGAAAGCATGAAACGGGCTATCGCCCGGCAGGCTGAGGCGGAGCGGGAACGGCGGGCGAAAGTTATCTCCGCCGACGGCGAGTTGGAAGCTTCGCAAAAACTATCGGAAGCGGCGCGAATCCTAAGCTCGCAGCCGGCCTCTATTCAACTCCGCTATTTGCAAACCGTGACGGAGATTGCAGTTGAGAATAATTCTACCATCTTATTTCCGATCCCGATTGAAATCCTCTCCGGCCTAGATGGATTAAGAGAGAGGAAAAAGGAATAGCCGGTTTGTTTACAAACCTTAACTTGACAAACGGGTTGTTTTTTCTTAAGATTGATATGACAAGCTAATGTCTGTTTCAAAGGAGGTGAAGCCATGCCGACTTATGAGTATTTCTGTGAAAAATGCGGAGTTTTTGAAGAATTCCATAGTATGAACTCTAGCCTAACTCAATGCCCTAAATGCCATGGTAAAGTCCGTCGGCTAATCAGCCGTAATAATAACATCATTTTTAAGGGGTCTGGCTTCTATACTACGGATAATCGTCCCAATAGTAATCCAAAGAGCTCCGGTACGGATAGCGGATCGAGCTCAGTTTCGACCAGTAAATCCGAAAATAAAGCTTCATAATCAAGGTCACTGCGGTGACCTTTTTTAATATGTTTTCTATCTTCTATATTCTGTATTCGACAGTCGAATTTAGATAGGTGTATGCCTGTTAGGTCGCTCTT
>JBLNDC010000540.1:0-3322 GCA_050261255.1 Bacteroidota bacterium | reverse complement strand
CGTTAAAGCGGCAAATCATCGGAGTTGTCATTGTTGTATTAATCGCAATAACTCTTGGGCTATCAATTGCCGCTCACTTTGGGTTCATAAAATCCAAAGATCAACTCCCCTTCGTTGCGACAACATCTGTCATTGGGATAATTTTTGGAATGGTTGTTACGTTGGTTGACAGTCGTCTGTGGAAAATGCGTCAAAAAGTATTGGCTTTAGAGATTGAAAATAAATACCTAGCCGAATTGGCCGAAAAAGATCGGCAGGTTCAGGAGACTACCAAGGACCTGATTATTGCCGAGGAACGCAACCGCATGGCCCGGGATTTACACGATTCGATCTCCCAGGGAATTCATGGCATCATCTTTGCCATTCATTCACTCCGGCAACAACTGGGAAATAGTAATCAAAGAACCACCGAGATCCTGGATCATCTTGAAAGAACCGCTGATACCACCCTGGGTGAATTAAAGGCAATGATCTTGGAACTAAAACCTTCCATGCTGGAGGAGAAAGGTTTGGTGGAAGCAGTCAAATTGAATTGTGAGCTTTTGGCAGAGCGGTTCGGAATCAAAATGGATCTGCGGCTTAAAAATAATACCGGACTCACACCGGGCCAGGAAATCGCTCTATACCGAATTATCCAGGAGGCCTTTGCAAATATTCAAAAACATGCCGGAGCGAAACAGGTACAAGTCTCACTTGAGAGCGGGGAGAAGCAACAGGTAAGACTGATGATCCAAGATGATGGCAGAGGTTTTGATATGGGGCAGATTCACCGCGGCAATGGACTCAATAACATGGAAGCCCGTTGTCTGGAGAATAACGGAACGTTAAAAATCATAACGCAACCGGGGGCGGGGACAAGGATTGAAGCGATATTTTCCCGTACGGTTTGATTTGTCATACTTCTACCGTCAACCGCGTAATAAAGACTGATCCTAAAGATCGGTCTTTTTATTTATCCAAAGATACATATTTCGGCTGAATGAAATGAGACCGTTCTCTGATAAAGTATAATCTATAGTTGGAGGGAGGAATTAAATTGGAGAAGCGGTTAACGGGTTTTTGGAATATCGGGGTTAAAACTATGATAACCCACACGATAACCTATTTTGTCATCGGTATTCTGGCATTTACTTTGTTCAACTACTCAGCAATGCTAGCTGATCCAAATTATAGCGGTTTTATGCGTCAAGCTTCGGATCCGTTGGTTAGGGCGGGCGTACTGTTCCAACCCATCCGGGGTTTTCTCTTTGGAATCGTGTTTTATTTGCTTCGGAGTGTTTTTTTCCAAGAAAAGCGGGGGTGGCTCATACTTTGGACTACACTCGTCATTGTTGGAATCGTTTCGCCATTCAGTACTGCACCTGGTTCAATTGAAGGATTTATCTATACAAAGTCCTCCGGTTTGTCCCCGGGTCTTCTTGAAATATTGGTACAATCGTTGCTTTTATCGGTAGTCACATTTTATTGGGTCCGTCATTCGCAGAAGTGGCTAAATTGGATTTTGGGGTTTATATTTTTTATAACATTATCTCTTCCGGCGTTGGGTTTGTTGGTAAGCCGGCAATAGGCATCGCGCTCCCGGGGGCGCGCGGCAATAGTCATGAGAAGATTTTGCGGTGAGAGGTCCGATTTTAGGCCAAAAAGCCACCCTAGCCCTGAAAGGGGATCGGTAGTGCGTTGTAGTCTTAAAAATGGCTTCGGAGCATGGCGGTTTCACGCCTCATGCCTCGCGCCTCACGCCCCAAAAACAAAAAGATAGGAGCAATAAAAACCATGGAACCGTTCGTATCTGTGGAAAACTTGGTTAAACGCTACGGCAATGTAGCAGCGGTTGACGGTGTCAGTTTCGACATAGCCCGCGGCGAGATCTTTGCATTACTGGGACCAAATGGCGCTGGAAAAACGACGACTCTGGAGTGCCTGGAGGGACTGCGCAAGGCTGATGGGGGAAGAGTCTCGGTAGCAGGCATCAACCCGGCTAAAGAATTTTCTAAAATCAGAAAAGTGTTAGGCGTTCAATTGCAGGCTTCCTCATTACCGGATATTATCACCGTGGAAGAAGCGATGAAGCTGTTCTGTTTATACTTGGGGACCGCAACCAGGTATGATTTACTGGAGAAGTTTGATCTCCAGAATAAACGGAAGACCCAGTTTGGCCGGCTGTCAACCGGGCAACAAAGGAAATTGGCGCTGGCTATCGCTCTTTCCCATAATCCCCAACTGTTGATCCTCGATGAACCTACTGCTGGGCTCGATGTTCAAACCCGGGTTGAGCTTCATCAGATCATGCGGCGGGAGAGGGAGGAAGGCACCGCTATCTTACTTGCCTCCCATGATATGAGCGAGGTTGAGGAATTGGCGGATAGGGTGGCGATCCTGCTAAACGGCAAGGTGGTTGCCGCCGGAACCCCCAATGAAATTATCACTTCCGGTGATCAACAAGTAAAAATTCACGTCAAAACCCTGAAGAACTCGATTTTGACCTTAAAATCATCGGCCTTCCTTAAATACGAGTCTAAAGATGGCTATGCCATCTTTTTCTGTGAAGATATTGAGGAGGCAGTTCATAGTGTTTTGGTACATATTAAGAAACATGGTGATAAGCTGTTGGATCTGAAGGTCGAAAGGCCATCCCTGGAGGAACGATTTGTTGATATTACAAAAAACGGAGGCAATCATGAAAGCGTTTATGAATCATTTGGGGTTTGAGTTTAAAAGTGTGATACGGGATAAATCGCTATTGTTGATGAATTATCTTTTTCCGTTGATCTTTTATCTGATGATGGCTGCGATCATGCCTGGTATTTATCCGGCGTTCGGTAAAACCTTGATACCGGGGATGGTCGTTTTTACAGTCATGGTCAGTACCTTGCTGGGGATGCCGAACCCCATCGTCCATTTCAGGGAAAAAGGGATCTATCGCAGTTATAAGATCTACGGCGTGCCTTTGCACTCGGTTTTAGCGATGCCGGTCATCACCACGATGATCCATGTTACCATTGTTTCGTTGTTCATCGTAGTCACCGGGGCATTTTTCTTCAAGGCTCAGATGCCGTCCCACCCGCTCAATTTCCTTGGAGTATATCTGATCCTGCTGTTTACCTTCACCGGTTTGGGACTGCTATTGGGAGTTAGTTCCCCCAACGGCAGAATTACCGTACTCTTGGCCCAATTGGTTTTTCTGCCTTCAATGATATTGGGTGGCATTGTGATGCCCACCAGTGTGCTTTCAGGGGCGACTCAAAAAGTAGCTCGGATATTACCAACCACCTATGCAATAGACGCTTTGAAATGCCAGGCATTTCAAGAAAAAGCCCTATTT
>JBLNDC010000539.1:0-2526 GCA_050261255.1 Bacteroidota bacterium | reverse complement strand
TTCCATCCGGGCTAGTCCGATCCTAAATTGATTTTGAAGCAATTCTCCCACCGATTTTAAACGGCGATTCCCCAAATGATCGATATCATCAACATCTCCAACGCCTTCATGGAGGTTTAATAAATACTTGACTACTTCAATTACATCTTCTTTGGTCAATACCTTAACCGCTTCTTGAGCGGGAACCTCGTTGCCATCATTATCGATAGAAGATTTTACAGTTTTTGCAGGAATGTTTAGTCCTAGTTTTTTATTAAGTTTATAGCGCCCTACCGGCGCCAGATCATACCGTTTGGGATCGAAGAATAATGTCTCAAATAAAGTTCGGGCGCTATCGACTGTCGGAGGTTCGCCCGGGCGGAGGCGTTTATATATTTCGATCAGAGCCTCTTCTTCACTTTGAGTGTTATCCCGTTCCAAAGTCAACTTGATGCTTTCGTGTTCGTCAAATAATTCGGTGAGTTGATAATTGTTTCCTAGCCCTAACGATTTAAGTAAGATAGTGACCGGCAACTTTCTGGTCCGATCAATTCTTACATATAAAATGTCGTTTCCGTCAAATTCAAACTCAAGCCAAGCGCCGCGATTGGGAATAATGCTGGCTGAATACAAGTATTTACCGGTTGTATCCTGAGTCCTTCCAAAGTAAACGCCGGGTGAGCGGACAAGTTGGCTGACAATTACCCGTTCCGCTCCGTTAATGATGAAAGTGCCCTTTTCAGTCATTAATGGGAAGTCTCCCATGAATACTTCTTGTTCTTTAACCTCGCCGGTTTCTTTATTAATCAACCTGGTCCTTACACGTAAAGGCGCAGCGAAAGTCACATCCCGTTTCTTGCATTCCTCAACGGGATATTTGGGATCGCCTAAAACATAATCAATAAATTCCAAGACAAGATTACCGGTAAAATCCTGAATTGGTGAGATGTCCCTAAACATCTCGCGTAATCCTTCATCTAAAAACCATTGATAAGATTTTTGCTGGACTTCAATTAAATTGGGCATGTCTAAAATCTCATCGATTTTACCGAAGCTTAGCCGCTCCCGGTGTTTCTTTACGGTTTCCTGCAAACTACTCACCTCTTCAGAATACTGAACATTTATCTACTTTGTTAAAACCATTAATTTATACAGATTTTGAAAATAATCACGAAGGGTTTAACGGGTAATTTTTAAAACGCAAGTTCAATTCAATAAAGTGGATATATATAAACAGATAAAAGCAAGGTAACATTGTTATCCTCGCTTACGCTTTCGATGATATTGAACGCTAATAATCTGCTTCAGCTTTTCTCAGCCCGCAATTCCCAGTTTTATTAATACCTAAATTTAATATTTCTAGTTATTTACCTTCCGATACCGGCAGATAATTATAATAACACAGATGAGAAGAGATGTCAATGATAAATTCAGAGGGGTTATCGACCCCTCTGAATTTATGTCGCTTTTTACTTGAGTTCAACAGTTGCGCCGGCCTCTTCAAGCTTTTTCTTGAGTTCGTCGGCATCTTTCTTAGGCATGGCTTCTTTAACGGTTTTAGGAGCGCCGTCGACTAAATCTTTGGCTTCTTTTAAACCGAGACCGGTTGCTTCGCGGACCACTTTAATGACTTGGATTTTTTGGGCGCCGGCATTAGCCAGTACTACGTCAAACTCGGTTTTTTCAGCAGCCGGTGCAGCGGCGGCGGCAGGAGCGGCGGCGGCAACAGCAACCGGGGCGGCCGCGGATACGCCAAATTCATCTTCGAACGCTTTTACCAATTCATTAAGTTCAAGAACGGTCATACCTTTTACTATTTCTAAGACATCATTTACTTTCGACATATTAAGATTCCTCCCTAAATATTAGAATTAATACATAGTCTAAACCAAAGGATTACTTCATTCACCGGCTTTTTGTTTGCGGATCGCTTCCAATGCATAAGCGGCATTACGAAGCGGTCCTGAAAGTACTGTAACCAGTCCTCGCATCGGGGCTTGAAACAAACCAGCCACTTGGCCGAGAAGCGCCTCCCGTGAAGGTAGATTTGCTAATTCTTTAACCGCAGCCAAATCAATAACTTTGCCTTCTAAAACTCCGCCTTTAAGCTCCAATTTCTTATGGTCTTTGGCGAAATCGGCTAAGATCTTTGCAGGAGTAACCACATCGGTAAATCCGAAGGCCAAAGCGGTCGGTCCGCTTAAAAACTGGTCTAATCCATCAATATTGGCAGCCTTAGCAGCCCTGCTGGTTAAAGTGTTTTTAGCGACTTTATACTCAACGCCGGCTTCACGTAATTTTTTTCTCAATTCGGTGACTTCTGCAACGTTTAGTCCACGATAATCAGCTAAAATTACCGATTGCGACTTGGAAAACTTTTCTTGTATTTCACTAACTGCGGCTTCTTTTTCCGGCCTTGCCATTTTTACACCTCCTTAAATTTTAAATAACCGTTCACGTCAAATCAGCATAGTTTGAAATCGACCTGAACATTTTTAATTTTTTAATCAATGCTCACTATTTAAATACTGAAAAAGACCCCCATAG
>JBLNDC010000538.1:0-10865 GCA_050261255.1 Bacteroidota bacterium | reverse complement strand
ATATTTTTGGCGGAGTATTTTAAAAACACCTTGCAGCAGTGGGCGCAATATCCGTTATTTTCAATCTCTGGTACCATCGGGTTGTACTTCTCTTTCTGGTATTTATCCCTCACCTTGGACTGGGTGATCACCCGCGACAGCTCCCGGACCGAAGCGGTCAGCTTCTTCTCGATGGCCGCTTTCAAAGGTTCGTAACTGTTATAATCAAGTTTACCGCCGCTCCGTAGGACATAAAACATATAAGCGGTCACATCCTGACGAAAACCCTTCGCCGCGGTCCCTGAGATTCCAATCTGCTCCTCGATGGATTGGAGAAACTTCTCATCCGGCTCCAACTCCTCACCGGTGTTCTTGTCTTTAATTTTCGCCCGGTTGGCATAGGCCTCGGCGTGATCCAAATAGTTGTTGAAAAGGTCCTGGGCTTGTTCATGGTAGCCATGGATAAAGGCCTTGGTGACCTCCGACTCTAAAATCTTATGATACTCTTTGCGTAAAATATCTTGAAGAAAACCCAAATACCGCTTACGTTCATCCTCGGCAATGGAAAGCTCCTTAACTTGCTTGATCATGGTTTCCAAAACCGAAAGCGGGTTGATGCAATTGCTCTCCGACTCGGACAAGGTAATATCCAACGCTTTCATGATAAAACGGGTGGAGATACCGGACATCCCTTCATGGTTGGCCTCTTCCCGGAGCTCGGCGATGTCCACCTTTTTAGTGCCGCCTTGTTCCATAATCTCCTCACCGTTATAAATCTTTAGCTTGGTTAGAGGGTCAACTTTGGTTGATGGGGCGAGCCGGGTCAAAATGGCGAACATGGAAGCGATCTCCACTGTATGCGGGGCGATATGGGCTTTGAAATTACTCTGCCGGAGCAGCTTTTGATAGATCTTGATTTCCTCATTCAATTCCAAACAATAGGGGACTTCTATCTTGACAATCCGGTCCAGGATTGCCTCGTTGGTATGGTCGGATTTGAACTTATTCCATTCCGCCTCATTGGAGTGAGCTAAGATCACCCCGTCAAAGTAGATCATCGAGCCCTTACCAGGGGAAGGAATGGATTTCTCCTGAGTGGCGGTGATCATAGTATGCAGATATTCGATTTCATTCTTGAAGACCTCGATAAATTCTACCAGGCCTCTGTTCCCTACATTAAATGCTCCGTTTAATGATAAAACTCTGGGGTCGTCTTCGGAGAAGAGATCCATCTTGGAGATATCTACGGAACCGATGAGGACCGAAGTGTCTTGGTTATTGGGGTCAACCGGCGGGACAACGCCAATCCCTTTCCGGGAACGGATCGAAAACTCCGCTGTTTCCACGGGCATCCGTTCGTATTCGCCGTTGTACTCATTTTTTAGCCGGTAACGGCAGACCGGGCAGAGATCTCCCTCGATATGGACCTTTAATATCTTCGCAAACTCTTTCCGGAGATGCTTAGGGATTAAATGCAGGGGTTCCTCCCGCATTGGACACCCTTTAATCATATAAATCGGTTCCGCCGCTTCCAACGCTTTTTTCAAGTGCTCCATTAGTGAAGATTTACCTGCGCCTACCGGACCGACCAAATATAGTACCTGCCGCGCTTCCTCTCCTTGCATGGCGGCGGCGTGGAAATAGCGGACGATCTTCATAATGGTCCGGTCGATTCCATAAAAGTCGTTGCTGAAAAAACGATACCTTTTAATGATGTCGTTACCGTAAATCCGGCGTAACCTGGGATTTTCCTCGGTTTTTATCACCTCAACCCCTGGTTTGGTCAACAAATCGTAAAGACGCTCATGGGCCAAACGGGCAACTCCCTGGTTTTCCTTGACGATCTCCAGATAATCCAGGAGAGTGCCTTCAAAATATTGTCGTTTTCTTTCGGAACGGTCTTTCGCGATCAATTCGGCAATCGAATTCCCTTCCATTTTTATCCCTCCCCAAGGTCTTGGCTGGTCGTGCAAGTTACTAAATTGTAACATTTAATTAGTTGACCGGGACCCTTTTACCTGCCGGAAAAGTGCCTTTCCAGTGTTTTACTCACCTCTCTACATTATATGAATTTGATCAAACCATATTGACCTAATAACGATTCCGGCATAAGACTCAAATATCTTTATCCCTCATAAATTTACTTCACCTATAAATAAAAATGGGCGTAAATGCCCATTATACAAAGACTATAACGTATAAGAATCAGACTTGCCGGACTAGTTTGTAATAACCTTCAATAGGTTTAAAGCCTGTGGCCCCTTAGTCATCATGTAAATGGTTCCTTTATAACTCATCAGCCGCATGATGGTTTCTGCCAAAAGACGATTGGCTTCGCTGGATTTCGGGTTAAAATCCAAAGCTTTGCTAATTAATTCATTGCTCTCGTTTAAATCCTCGTCTGCCTTTTGTTTATCTCCGGCAACCTCTGCCATCTCCCCGAATAAAAAGGCCACCTTGGCCTTGTAAAAATATTTATCATAACCATCCGCCGCTTTGGAGAATAATTCTTTGCTATGGTCCAGAGTCGTTCGAACCTCGTCTAATGTCGCTTCAGCATTATAAAACATTTTCCGGGCTTTGAAAAAAAGTTCTTCCCCTTGACGTAGGTATAAATTATGATCGCTCAATCGGGTTATTTCATTTAGATTCGCATTGGCTTTAAGAGCACCGGGAGTTATCAAGCTCAATGTTACAAAGCCAATAAAAACCATTGAGAAATATTTAAAATAGAAGATCTTCCTCAATCGAAAAGCTCCTTTACTTATCTTTATTTTTCAACAAAACCCTTACCACCCGTTCGCTTTCCAGCCGGTAAACTCCCCCAAGCCCTATAACATCCGGCGATGCAGCAATAACTTCAGCATCATTCCTCCCGGTATCCCATTGAATCCGGAAGTCCACTATGCCGTCCCGGTCATAATCGATTGCTTCATTAATCTTTTTCGGTAAAACTCCGCCAACCGCTCTCCAATCGACTTGGACAAAACCTTTTTTCCGCTCCGCAATCAAACCGTCAAAGACCGGCCGGTGGATCAAGGTTTGATAAGTATCATGGTTAATCGTTTGGACAATTTCCCCTCCCGTATCCCAGGGCGATATCTGTAAACCGGTAATCGTGATTAACTTTTCAGCCCAAAAGCTATTCCCGATAAAAGCGGCCAACACGATTGGCAAGGCCAGTAAAGCCCATAAATAGGCTAATTTTGAAATAATACGTTTCAATTGGTTCGCCTCCTACATTTGAATGAATTTGCCGGTGGTTAGCAACATCAAAACCCGGCGAATTGCGTCCTGGATCATTCCTCCGCTAAAAGTGACCAGAAACATAAAAGCCGGGTAAAGGAAGATTAGCCGGGCTCCGCCGCCCCGATTACCCGCGGTTGCTGAACCTTTAACCCCTAAAGAAATTGCTTTTTTCGGGCAGCGGTCGATACATTTGCCGCATTTGGTGCAGGACAGGTTAGCTTTGCCTTTGGCCAAACTCACTTCATCCATGGAAAAGGTAGGGCAGACGTTAATACACAACCCGCAATGAGAACATTTCTCGCGGTCGATCCGGATCTCAAAGGGATCGACTTTGTTGGTGAAGGATTGAAAAGCGCCCATCGGGCATAAAAAACTGCATTGGGTCCTTTTTTTGGTGAGCATCGGCAACACCATTACCAGCCCTACAAATAACGAAGCAAAGATAATGGTTTGAATCAGCACCAAAACCGAGGAGATTTTTTCGAACTCAGTCACCGCCTTGAAGGGGCATAACCAAATACAATAGGTTGGCGAAAGGGTGGCGAGCGATGTTAAGACCACTGCCAACAACACCGCATAAGATAAATAACGCCATTTGGGATCGATTTTTTTCAGAAACGGCTTTTTCCCGATCCGGGCGAACCCGTCTTCCAAACCGCCGTAAAAACAGCCCCAGCTGCAAAAGCCTCTGCCTAAGGCCAGCGAAGCCCCCAGCCAAATGATGATCATGCTTCCGATAGACGCAAAACCCTCCAGCAAGGAACCGGGGAAGATGATCGTCTTCGTCAGCGCCGCCGGGATTACAGTCATCGGAATTACTATATGGCAGAAGGGGATTTTGCCCTGAATTATATCTTCGGGAGTATAAACGTTGCTGCCGCGAACCTCGAGTAAATTAGGGATAAAGGATAATACAAAACAAACTGCATAAGTAACGAATAATATCGAACGATATTTGTCGGTCTTGCCGGTATGGACCATCAAAATAAAGATGATATTGACAAAGAAATAAGTGACCAGTAGCGGAATGAGCTTTAACGAATCGGTATCGATACCGTTCCCCTGAGAGAGCATCATCCAGGAGAAGAGCAGCATCGGTAAGACAGTCAAAAATGTCTGCCATGGTTTCCGGGTGACCGGTTTAACCATCGTTTCGCCGATTTCCAAATTACTCATAACTGATGAACACCTCCGATTATAATTAGGAGCCCCATCCCAAAATAATAAGCGCCGATGAGGCCGGCCGCCATTTTCCCGACGGTTCTTACCGCTTCCTTCCCTTTAATCAGCCCCATGAAAGGAATTGGAATGAAAAAAACCGAGGTGCCCAAGAAAAAAGCGGCGAAAAAAAACAGGCTGGCCCAGAGGCCACCGCCGGATGCGGCGCTGGTGAAGGCCAATAACAACGGAGGGCAAAGATTCAAACCGGTTAACAAACCCAAAGTGAAGGGAAGTAATAAAGAACTGCGGGTGACGAATCCCGGCAAAATTCCTTTAGTATACTCAGCCGCGCAAAGCTTGGGAGTTTTCCGGAAGCAATAATAAATCAATAATCCCGCCAGCAAGCAATAGGAACCACCGAAGAGCAACTCCCGGTAAACGTTGTTTCCTTCGACCAACAGACTTAGCCCCCAGGCAAGAACCGCAAAGATTAAATACCCCAGCAACCGTCCGGCTAAAAACCGGCCCAAGTCGAGATAGTTTTGGCGTACCGTTTGCCCTTGCCCCAACAGGTAGGGAATTAGAACCGGTGCGCAAGTAGAGAGGCAAACCGTTCCGTTGGCCAGCCCCAGCAAAAAACCTTTCATCTGGTACTCCTTTATCTTTAAATTTTCTTTACAAGAATATCAGTTTCCATAATATTCCGCAACTACCGAAGGGATGTTTTTTTAAAGGTAAATTAGGAGGAGAAATAACTCCTTCTTTAGGAGGAGTGGAAAATAAAACCAACGTTAAAGGAGATTGCTTAAAAAAATAGAAATTAATTACAACTGTTTATGGATATGGTTAATGAGAGAAGACTGGAGGTTCCCAATAAAAGACATTTGGGTAAAAATACTGCTCTGTTTGGCATTACTTGGAGGATTGTTTTTAGTTGGTTTAATAGGTGTGACAATATATTGTTGATAAAACCGGTATACCCCAATAAAGTAATAACAAGATTACAGTAGAAAGGGCTTTTAGCCCATCTTAAATTTGAATTTCGAATAATTATTGCAAAGGATGATTATTTTAGCAAAGATGTTGGAAGACATGACCAACGAAGAACTATGGCAGCTGTTCCCGATAAATATAAATCTGGCCTAAAATTTATTTTACGATAAAATTAATGCAAATCAGTAACCCGGTAATATCCATTGGAGGCGACCATATGATTTTTAAAAAATATTTTATTATAGTCATAGCCGCGTTAACTTTTGTTACGGGATGCAGTAAGCTGGATAGAGTGGATCTGTCCGGAAAAATCGAATTAACATTGTCAGATAAGGAGTACCTTTATGCTAATAGGTTATATAAACATAGAGATTATTCGGCGTCCGATGTTAAAAATATCGAAGATTTTTTGTTGGATTTAATAGATCTTCATCACAGATCGATATCCGATTTTTTTTCTGATCTGGCTTTTACAAAACAATTCATATTAGGAAAAAATAAATATTCGGTCAAGGTGCAATTTGTTGGAGCGCCTCCGAATAATTCCGATTATCTGGTAGATATCTTAAATTCTCAAGGAGAAAATGTACTTACAACTATAATAAAGAAAATAATTGATAATGATGGATTAAGCAGGTATGAGTCTTTTTTCGATGATAAAAGTTATCAACTTTCAGGTTTTTGTTTATTATCTTTCACCGATCCGTCCTCCGGAATAGAATGTATTTTAAAAACCGAATATGAAATAGAACATGAACCGAGTTTTGTTTATTACAATAAAGATGGGAAGGAAATAACAGAAGAAGCTTCGGTCTCACTCAGCACTACTGCGCATATCGGCAACAGATATTTCCTTTATGGAGAACGCAGCATAGACCCGAAAAAAAAGACTGGAGTATATGTGATTGACACAAATCTTGACGGCCTTTTTACGAATGAAGATAAGGTTTGGTTTAAGAAAGGTCCCGATTCATATTTCCCGTTCAATGAAGAAATTAAAATTGGCAAGTTCGAGTATATTATGGATCTTACCCCGAAAGAATACGAAAGCGGCAAATACATTCTGAACGTTCAAAGGAAGAACTAAAATCGATAGAATATATATTCACCTATAATAGGAGATAGGCTTTCAACCCATCACCATCCTATCTCCTCGCCGGCAAAATCTCCGCCCAATAACCATCCGGGTCGTTAATGAAATAAAGGCCCATCCTTTCGTTTTCATAGCAAATACAGCCCATCTTCCTGTGGAGTTCATGTGCGGCTTCAAAATCATCCACATAAAAGGCCAAATGGATTTCGTTGTCTCCTAAATCATACGGCTCTTTGCGCTCTCGTAGCCAAGTCAGTTCCAACCGGTGTGACGTAGTTTCATCGCCTAAAAACACCAAAATAAAACTCCCATCAGCCGCCTCTTTTCGTTTAACCTCCTTCAACCCCAAAGCTTCCTTATAAAAATTAATGCTCTTTTCCAGATCAAGCACATTCAGGTTGTTATGGGGAAAGTGAATTTCATGAGTACCACTCCAATCTCATTTTTTTATAAAAATTGTAATAACCTCATTGATCAAAACAAGCCCGAAATCTTGCTAATACTTCATCAATAATTTCAGGACCGGCTTTCTCAATAAATTCAGCTCCACGTGAACGGTAGTCAATGGATTTACTCTGTTCCACCATGATAAAACCATTAATCTTTTTGGTAGCGATCAATTTCACATGTAGGGGATAACTTTTGTGAGTGGAAGTAATGGGGCAGACAAAGGCAAAACCTGTTTTCCAATTAAAAAAATCATTACTAATAACTAAAGCGGGTCTTTTCCCCATCTGTTCGTGGCCTGACTGGGGAGTAAAGTTTAACCAAATTATATCTCCTTGAGATGGCACGAACTCCATTTCACCATTCTTCCTTTCCAACAGGTTTACCCCAATCGACCTCGGAAGAATGATCATCCGCCTGATATTCGGCAAAAAGTTCTTGAAGGATATATTTTTTTGGGATTTGAGGACGGCGAATCACAATTTTGTCATATTCAGCGATGATCTCGATTTCATCCCCTTCTTTTAAAGAAGCTAATGACAGAAGGTGTTTTGGAATCCTTACTCCTTGACTATTCCCCCATTTTTGAAGTTTCGCCAACACAAAATAACACCTCCTTTTCGTATATACTTAATATATACTATTACCAAAATTTAGTCAACCAAGGACCTTCTTATTCTGTCCCGACCCACATCCATATCCGCCAAACCACGCATATATCTTTTATACTAAATCCATAATAATTAGGGAGATTAAAACGATGACCATCGGAGCACAAATCTTAAAATTTTTCCAATTTAAAGAACCGGTGACTGAACCGGAGTTCGTCTTGGCCTGGGATGAACCGGAGGAAAGCGGCGGCGGACAGAAACGGGAATTGGTTAAAGTCGTAAACCAACCCACTGTCTTAGACGATTATCCGGATTGGGAGTTAACCGGGGAACCTCTTAGGGACGCCGCTAATTTCATCCGCTTTTTCGGGGGACCCGACAACCGAATTTTAGATCAACGCCAATTTACAACCGACAATTCTACAATAGTAATCTTATTTTGCCAATATTTAACCGATCCCCGGCAACACTCGGCCCTGATTTTAGAGCCGGTAAGTAAAATCTCAAAATACAACTTACAAAATGTTTTAACCGCTCTTTCCTCCGGTTGGACCGAAGTTTCCGGCGATATCCAATACGGCCTCAATCAACTTGAACAAGGCCGTAGCCTGATTTTAATACCGGATGAGAAAAAATTCATTCTGGCCGGAGCGGGCCAAGCTCCCCATCGCCCGGTGGCCGAGGCCATAAACGAACGGGTCATATTTGGTCCTCAAGAGGGTTTCTCCGAAGATTTGACAACCAATATCGCTTTGGTACAAAAACGCTTTCGCAGTAACCTTTTAACCGTTGAGACGGTGGATGTCGGTTCAGTGAGCCATACCCGATGCGCCATCCTTTCCGTAAACGGCATTACCAATCCTCGTTTGGTGGCGGAAGTGAAACGGCGCATTAACGGAATTGACCTAAGCCATCTTACGGATAGCGGAATGTTGGAACAATTGATTGAGGATAGTACCTGGCATCTCTATCCCCAAATCTTATCCACCGAACGCCCTGATCGGATCGCTGCAGCTTTAGATGAAGGAAAGGTAGCCGTACTGGTTGATGGGAGCCAGATGGCTCTAACCATGCCCATAACAGTAATCGGCCAGCTCCATTCGATGGAGGACTATAGCGTTCGTTGGCCTTATGCTGTCTATTTACGTTTAATCCGAATTTTAGGGGCATTCTTGGTCCTTTTTTTACCTGCTTTTTATTTAGCCGCTAATCTTTATCAACCGGAATTACTGCCGACGGATATTTTAGTCACTTTGGTGACAATTAAGCATCCGGGACCATTGCCTACCATAATTGAAGTTTTGGTCTTAGAGTTTATTTATGATGTTTTACGTGAGGCCGGGTTCCGCGGCCCCCGGAATATGGCTGCGCCGCTGACGATGGTGGTAGGGGTCGCCATCAGTTTAACGGCGGTATTTACTAATTTGATTAATCCGATTCTAATGATGGTTATCGCCGTATCCGGAATCGCCGGTTTTCTGATTCCCGAATTTTCGGCTTCTTTAAGTTTCCGGCTCACTCGCTACTTTTATACTCTAATTGCATTTCTATTTGGCTTTATCGGAATCGCCTTTGGGGCTTTTATTCATCTCCATCTCCTAGCCAAGCAGAAAAGTTTCGGTGTGCCCATGTTGGCGCCTATTGGACCCTTCACCCGGCGTAGCGGCGATATTATCCTGATCAGTCCGCTGACTGCCCGCGCTAAACGCCCTGATTTCCTCGACGCTTTACGCTCCAGGAAAAAACCGAGAAATTCCCAAACTTGGAAAACAGAACAATCTCAACCCGAAAAAACTCCTGAAAATTCCAAAGGAGGCGCGCCAGAAAATGATTAGAGAAGGCCGTTTTGGAACTTTTGAAGCGGTTACAGTCCTCTTATGGCCGACCCTGGCCAAGATATATCTTTCTTTTTCAACCGGAATCATTCAAGAAAACTATTCTGCCGCTTGGCTCGTGGTATTCTTGGGGTGTCTAACGGCAATCTTTTGGTTCTTGCCGCTGGCGGCCTTATTAAAGAGATTCCCCGGCGAGGATCTGGTGTCAATTGCGGAAAATGTAACCGGTCCGCTCATTGGTAAAATCCTCTCCGGAGTAATTGTTTTATTTTTCTTTATCAGCACCACGCTTCTTTTACGCCAGATATCTGAAATTGTGATCGGGACCGCTTTACCGATGATTCCTTTAGTGGTGATTATCATCACCTTTACCTTTGTAATGCTTCTGCCGTCGGTTTGGGGTTTGGAAAGCGTCGCCAGGGTTTCCGCGCTGATTACTCCTTATTTATTGGCGGGTGGAATCGGTCTGTTTCTGCTGCAGTTTGGTAACATGAACCCCAATTATCTGGCCCCGCTCTGGGGTCCCGGCATTAAAAAACTGATGATTAATAGTTTCTTCCGTAGTTCAATCCTAAGTGAACTGGTCTTTCTAGCTTTCCTGGCCCCATTTTTGCCGAAAAAAAATCCTTTTAAAACCGGACTCATTCTGATTGCCGTTGCCACCGCCCTTTTAACCGGCGCGATGATGGTTACCCAAATGGTTTTCCCGCCGCCGGTGGCCGCGGAACATACTTATCCATTTTATGAGATGGCCCGGTCAATTTATTTCGGACGATTTTACCAACGGATCGAGTTCATTTTCATTTTGGTATGGATAACGATGGTCTTGTTCTCCCTTAGTTTGCGCTTTTATTTCACAACCATAGGACTGGCCAGAATTTTCCGAATGCCTTATTATCAACCGCTCCTGGGAATGACTGCCCTGGCTGTTCTAGCGGTGGCGCTTCTGTATCACAATTACACCACCACTGTTTATCTGGACAACCTGATCCGCGGGCGTTGGGCCTGGGTTCCGGCTTTTCTGGTCCCCTCATTTATTTATCTGACAGCGGTCGTCTCGCGTAAAAGAGGGAAAAATAATGCTTAAAAAACGGTTCTCCTCATTATTGATATTTGTATGTTTGCCCATACTCCTCGCCGGTTGTTGGGGGGCCAAGGAGATCGATGAAGCCGCTTATGTTTTCGCCTTAGGGATTGATTCCGGACCAGGCCGGAATATCATTATTTCCATGTTAATCTTTAACCCAAGCGATAGCATCGCTACGGCCGGAATAACCAATCAGTCATTGTCCCCGGGACAAGTCCGGGTGTTTACCGCTCAAGCCCCAAGTGTCTTTTCCGGTATTAACATTATCAATACCATGTTGGAGCGCCAAATTGAACTTGGCCATTTAAAAATGGTGGTTTTCGGGGAAACCTTAGCCCGGCGAGGCATTGAAAGCTATTTGGATACCATGGTCCGTTGGCGAAATTTCCGGCGGACGGTTTACTTAGCCG
>JBLNDC010000537.1:0-15202 GCA_050261255.1 Bacteroidota bacterium | reverse complement strand
TTTTCAATCCCTGCTTCCGCTTTTTTTAGATCTGTATCGATCAGAATTGTTTTATTCCCGGCTAACGAGCTAACCGCAGCAATACCGCTCCCCATAAGTCCGCTTCCAATTATAACAATACAGTCTCTGCTCATACTTGTTCGCCCCCATTGGGATATATAACCACTTTCATCGCGCCATCTTTACGGTTAATAAAGGTATCAAACGCCTCGGCGACGTTTTCTAAATCAAACGTATGCGACACCAAATCTTTAACGTTAATGTTTCCATGCGAAATAAGGTTCATAATTTTCCATCCCACGTTTGGATTGGCGCGGGACCCATGAATCGTTATTTCATTATGCGTGATATATTTGAACGGGATCGCTTCCATAACCCCGTCTTTTGCGACTCCAAGCAAAACCACATGTCCCCCTTTGTTTACCATTCGGATTCCTTGGTTTAGGGTTCCAATAGCGCCAGAGCACTCAACACAGGTATCGACGCCTAATCCCTCGGTTAACTCGCGTACTCTTGCGACCGGATCACATTTTGTAATATCAACTGTTACATCACAACCATGTTTACTTGCGAATTCCAATCGGGCCCCTCGTCCAACGGCGATAACTTTTGCTGCTCCCAGGGCTTTGGCAAGTTTCATCGCCATCATTCCAATTGGTCCCGGCCCAATGATCGCTACAGTGCTGCCGGCAACAACCCCGGACAATTCCAGTCCGTGCAACGCCACACCAGCTGTATCGGCCATTGCAGCTTCCGCATATGTAACATTATCGGGCATTGGGGTAAGGCTCTTAACGTGAAATATGCAATACTGCGCATATGCGCCATTGGTAATGAACCCATAATGACGGTGTCCGCTTTCCGGTTTACCGTAATTAAGGCAAATGGTATAACGCCCGTTTAAACAATTACGGCAATGACCGCAACCTTTGTGGGCTTCACCGGCCACTCGATCTCCAACCTTGAATGTAGTCACCCCCTCGCCGGTTGCAACCACTCTTCCCGCCCATTCATGACCTCCAATAAATGGATAAGCAGGAGGCCAACTGCCAGCTAAGTCACCCCGAACAATCTCAGGATCACTTCCGCAAATGGCTACGCCCCCAATCCGGCATAGAACTTCCTCCGGACCCGGTTTGGGAACCGGCACAGTCTGTACCTCAAATTCTCCGGGTTTGGTAAGCACCATGGCTCTCATTGTCGCCGGAATCACATAATTCATTGAAAGTACCCCCTATCGGTATGTAATAGTCTCGCAAATCGCAATCCCATTCAATCCTTGATCCCGGACATGGTCATGCTGCGCACAAATGCATTCTGAAAGAAAAAGAAGATAATCACCATCGGTAACACCGCGATGGTTGCGATCGCCATCAATTCGTGATACTGTGTGACATAGGCGTTCTCAAACATACTCATCCCCAACGGTACGGTTTTAAATTTATCCTCGGTAATAATGATTAAGGGCCAAATATAAGCATCCCAAATCTCACGGAAAGAGAAGATTCCCAAAGCTGCCAGTGCCGGTGCGGTCAACGGTAAAATAATTTGAAAAAAAATCCGGGGTTCCGATGCTCCGTCAATACGGGCCGCTTCAATCAACGAATCGGGAATGTCCAGAATATATTGGCGCATCAAAAAGATCCCGAAGGCGTCCACTGACATAGGGATTATCTGCCCCTGCAAGGTATTGACCATACTTAATTGCTTAGTAATCAAAAACAACGGAACCATTAAAACTTCCAACGGGAGCATCATAGTTGCCAAAACAATGATGAACAAAGCTTTCCTTCCGCGATAATGGTACTTGGCCAAACTATACCCAGCCAACGAACAGATAATAAGGTTAATGAAAGTTACGGTCACCGAAACTATTGTGCTGTTTAAAAAATATCTTCCGAAGGGGTAACGGGTAAAAGCGGACGGGTAATTTCCCCACTGCCATGTCGGGGGAATCCAATGAATCGGAACAGCGAAAACTTCGGTCACTTGTTTGAGGGATGTCGAAATCATCCATAAAAAAGGAATGATCATAACTATCGCCACTAGTATTGCAATGGAGTATAAAACAATATTCTGAATTTGTTTGATAAGCCCCGGATCTACGGTTACGGGATCAACAGGTTGTTCAGCCATGCTTCGTCTCATCTCCTTCCTCACTCGGCCCTAAAGATCTTGAATTGGATTAAGGTAAGCGACATAATTGCTGCAAACATTATGATCGACATTGCCGAACCATATCCCATCTTAAAAAACTCAAAACCGGTTTGATATATCAAAAGCGGAAGAACCCGGGTAGCTCCGGACGGTCCTCCACCGGTCATTACTTTCGGATTCAAAAAGACTTTTAACCCGATAATTAAGGACATGATTACCACCAGGATAGTGGTATTCTTAAGCAACGGCAAGGTAACGTGGCGGAATGCTTTCCAGCCGGTCGCCCCGTCGATCCGAGCCGCTTCGTAATATTGTTCCGGAATCGCCTGAAGACCGGCCATAAAAATCACCATAAAATAAGGAGTGCCCCGCCAAATTCCCGGGATTAACAAAGCCGGCATCGCCAATTGCGCGTCGGTCAACCAGTTAATCTGCCCAAACCCGAAATATTGGAGAAAAGTATTAATTAATCCCATTGGATGGTACATAAACTTCCACACTAGGGCCACCGGAATTTGGGACATAATGACCGGAATAAAATACAATAACCGAATAATGTTCCTACCACGCCCCAAACGGACTACAACCATGGCCAGGGCTAAACTAAGGATCCAAATCGGGATGCAAGTCCCGAGGACATAATACACGGATGCCCCCACCGACTGAAGGAAGAGCCGGTCGCTAAACAAAGACATATAGTTATTAAACCCGATAAAAGTCGGCCGGTTGATTAGGTCCGACTGAAAGAAGCTCAAATAAAAAGCGCGAAACATGGGATAAAATTTAAAAATTCCAAAATACAGCAAAGCCGGAATAATAAACAATAGTCCCCAGGTATTAATTCGGTCCTTTGTCGATAGATTCTTTACTCTCATCGTTAAACTCATCTTCAATCACCCCACCAAAAGGTAAGAGCGGGGATAGGGGGAGGAAATCCCCCGCCCCGTCCCCGCAATTTCTTATTTTCCGGCTAACACTTTGTTGATTTCATCCGCCGCGATATCCAGCGATTGTTTAGGATCCATCTTATTGAACATGCAGCGTTGAATGGCACGATCTACCGCTTGACTTACTTCGTTGTAATACGGGGTCCGCGGCAAGAATTTCGCCTTCGCCATATCTTCCATCCAAACATTCAGGTATGGGAAAGTTTGGGCGTCGCTTGACTTGTACCAGTTCAGGCGGGGTTGCGGGAATCCTAACTTTAAGAGCCATTCCGTTGGGCGGTTGGCCGACATGGAGATAAATTCCCACGCAGCCTTCTTCTTTTGAGCGTCAGCTGCCTTGTTAACCGACCAGGCAAAGCCGTACATCATGGTTTGCGGGTTTTTCAGATCGTATTGCGGATACGGGACCACCATAGTGTTTTTCGAAACTTCAGGATTCGCCTCAATCTGGGCCAAAGCCCACGGGCCGGTCGTCCACATCGCTACTTTTCCTTGGGTAAAATCTTCGTTAGGAACCGCCGCAGTAGCTACTGAAACATTTGGATCCCCGGCTTTCGACTTATAAAGCAGATCCTGCCACATTTTCATGGCAGCCACACCGGCCTTACTGTTCAAGGCGGCTTTCTTCCCGTCCGGAGTCAGAACCGAACCTCCAAATTGCCGAATCAACGGATCGAAGGTGAACATCGCCCAATACGGACCATTGTAAGGAAGATCGAACGCTTCGCGAATTACCCGGCCGTTGGCGTCGAATTTGGCCAGTTTCGGAGCGAGTTTGGCGATGTCAGCCCAGGTCTTCGGATAATCTTTCTTGGGATCCAATCCGGCTTCTTTAAAATATTTCGTATTGATCAACAGGCTGAATGAATTCTGTTGAATCGGAATCCCGTAAAGTTTACCGCCAAATTTCAATCCTTCCAATCCGTTCTTCATATAAAGAGCTTCAAATTCCGCCTGGTCTTTATATCCCATGGCTTTAAAGTCCACCGGATCAATTAGGCCTTTTTCAATAAATCCCGGGTAATAATAATCACCGAGATCGAAGAAGTCCGGTCCGGTCCCGGTAGCAAAAGCAACCATCAATTTTTGAACGTAGTCGCTACCGGGGAAATAGGAGAATTCAATCTCGACATCCGGATGGGTCTTCTTGAATTCGGGAATTAAAACCTCTTGCGTATATTGGATTTGCGGGGGATGTTGGTGGACCCAGAAACGTACCGTTGTAGTATTAGCAGCTTGTAACGGTAGAGTTGCTAAGACCAACGTAAGAACTAATAACGTAAGAATGATTCCTTTAACTCCTAACTTCATACAATAATCCCTCCTTTTAAATTTGGAACATCCGGAACAAGTGTTGTAAATCGGTTTCACCTCCTATTGTTTTTTAAATTACGGTAATATGACGCATCTACCGATAATTTTTCCATGAGCTAAATCATGTAACGCCGTATTAATCTCTTCCAGCGGATATTTGTTACTAATATATGGCTTGATCAAACCTTCGCCGGACCACCGGAGCATATCCGCCAAATCTTGCCGCAAACTCGCCCGGCAGCCGATGATTTCGATTTCATCCATGAACAGCTTATTTAAATCAACGGTAAATTCGTTGGCTAAATAACCAACGACAATAACCTTACCGCAGCGCCGGGACATTTGGACCGCATCCGCCACTGTTTCGCTTAACCCCACATTATCGATGACTACATCAGCTCCAATTCCGGTGATCTTTTTTACGGCGTCCACTAAATTTTCGCGTTTAGTATTTACCAGATAATCCGCGCCAATTTCCCTTGCATAACGCAACCTTTCTTCATTACGGCTGGTGGCGATGACCCGGGCTCCCATCAACTTGAGAATTTGGATAGCTTGCATCCCCAATCCTCCGGTAGCGCCGATCACTACGACAAAATCTCCCGCTTTGACTTTGGCTTTATTACGGATGGCATGTAAAATACAGGCCCCTGCGTCCGGTAAAATGCAAGCTTCCTCAAAACTCAAATTATCCGGAATTTTAAACAAATTTTCCTGGGGCGCCACGGTATATTCGCTAAAAAACCCGTTGCGTTCAAACCCAATCCTGGTAACATTAAGGCACATATTTTCATGACCGGTGTAACAAAACCGGCATTGGTTGCAGGTAACGTAGATACTTGAAGTAACCCGATCGCCGATTTGCCATCCGGTCACGCCTTCCCCCAAAGATTCAATAACACCGGCGCCCTCATGACCGGGAATATGCGGGAGTCTGACCGTTGCAATCCGGCCTTCCAAAATATGTTGATCCGTAGTGCATAATCCGGATGATTCCACCTTGATTAAAACTTCTCCATAACCCGGAATGGGCTTGGGAACGTCTGTGATGATAATCGGTTTGCCGAATTCTTTGATTACCGCCGCACGCATCGAATTCTCCCCTTTCATTGCTGTTTTAAATTCATTTGCACTGTTAAATGGTTCAATTATTACCCACATCGGTAGATCAGCGTTATAAATTACTGTTATCTAATGGCAAATAAAAACAAGATAACTGCGGCTAATGAACTTAAAATCCCGGATAATATGTATTTGCGGTGGTGGCGCAGTTCGATTTCATGAAATACCTTCAGTCCAAGCACTACCGAAAACACTGTGCCGAAGGGCGTCACCGCCCAAGAGATTCCCACTCCCGCCATTTGAATACCCACTGTCATACAATACATGCCGATCACCCATAAAAACCCTCCGCCCAATGCGCGTAAATGCTCAATAACCGGCATTCTTAACCAATTCCCGACTCCCTTTTTCCCTTTGGTAATATAAAGAAAAACAAGCGTCGCCAAAGCACCACCCCAGGCGGTTGCAACGGGTATATATTCAACCGCCATTATCCGGGGGACCACTAGTTTCACTTCGGTTGCATAAATTGCAAAAAAGACTACAGCCACTAAACTGCAAAATATTCCATCCCGCTTTCTAGTAAAATCCTCTATTTCACCGGGTAATGTACGGGCCAAGGCAACTCCGGATCCCAGCATCATCAAACAGCCAACAAATACCAGTCCCAACTCGAACGGACCCATCTGCCGCAACTCGCCGAAACCTAGAATCCCAATTAGCAACCCGATAACGGCCGTATAATTCTTCAGCGCTGTCGCACGCGATAGACCGATGAGTTCTATCCCCTGCATATAAGTAAAAAACCCAATTACCCATGTTATCCCCAATATTATTCCGGTTAAAATCATGGTTCTACTTATGGCTAAACTAAAAGCCCGATTAAAAAGTGAATAACAACATAAAGTGAATACCGAAGATAAAAATGTACCAAAACTTAACGATATATAGTAATACTTAACATCAAAGGTGCAAAAACGCCTTGGGACCATAAATGTAACATGAAAAAAAGTCCCAATCAACGATAAGATAATTCCGATTGTCAATTGTATTCTCCTACACGATAATTCCAGTTTAAAACGACGGGGGAGTAATCACCCATAGCAGTTCTACTTCATCCTCGGTTTCATTTACCCATTGATGAGGAATTTCACTTGAGTAATAAACTGTGTCACCTTCCTCAAGTTCAAATTCATCATTGCCAACCTTCAAGCGGATCCGGCCTTTTACAACATACCCCCATTCTTCACCTTCATGGGCCATAAATTCCGATTTTCCGCTCGGTGGCGCTACAACCCGAATAATTTCCATCCGCCGTTTTAAATTCGGCGTAAGCAGTTCGAAATCTAAAATCGAATCCGGGAGTTTAAATTTTTTACGCTTATTTTTCCGCACTACAATATTTGAAAGATTGTCAATCGAATTTTCAAATAAGGATACTAAAGGGATATTCAATTCTTGAACGATCAGACGTACGGAAGATAGTGAGGGGGAACTCTTACCTCGCTCAACTTGGGAAAGGAAACTTTTTGTCAAACCGGTACGCAATGCCAATTCGTCAAGGGTAAGCCCCTTTTCTTCGCGCGCAGCCCGAATCTGTCGACCGAAAAAATTGGTCCCAGCCTCATCTGTTGTTTTATTACGCTTTTTTTTAGTTGAGTTGTCCATTTTAATACCTCAAAATCCTTTGTGTAGTATAATTAAATTTTTTTATGTTAAAATAAGTTGATTATGTTATGACAAAAACACCAAAAACATTGAATTGTAAGTGGTTTAAGTTGTCTTTAACAAGCCTAACCATTTTCTTTTTCAATTTTTTTAGTTAAGTAATACTACACTTTTTTCTTAACTCCTTCTTTTTTTCAAAAAATCATAACAAAGGTTTCCGGGACCAGGGTGCATTTATGATAGAAAACTGCATTTCCTTTAAAAATGAGCGTTGCAATTATATTTTCAGATCCAATCTTTTAAAGACAGATGCCACAGAGCCACTTGTTATATATCTTGCTCCAGGCTGTCTTGACCCATCCCGATTCAACGACGGTAACCATCTGGAAACATCAAAAGGATAGGCAAGAGGGAATAGTTCGTTTATATATATGTTGCAATAAGTTTTTTGGATGAAGACCTTTATTGCAACATATATTCCTTGATTCATAAGTTGAAAAAAGTCAATAATTTTGCCATTCACATCCGGCTTTTGGGATGTGAATGCTATACTCAAAACTTTTTTCAACTTATATGGTTTAGAAATTTCCATATTGCCAAAAATTTATGTTCATGGTATTATTTGGTGAAAGTTTAGGCACTCTTGCCTAATATTGATTTCAACCTCATTCTCGAAGTATGGAGGTAAAGCCCATGAATTCTTTCACTACAATTCATCACGGAGTAATTGATGTCACTCCTGAAGAAGTTGAATATGCTCCATCCCGTTTGGAAGTGCTTGATTCTCATTTTCAAAAATTAATCCAAGATCAAAAAATACAGGGTGCCGGTTATCTTTTATCCCGGTACGGCAAGATCTTTGCCCACCGTTCCTTGGGGAGGTTATGTTATGACAATGATTTAGCCGAATTTAAGCCGGACTCGCTCCGGAGGATTTATTCCATGACCAAATTATTTACGGCCATCGCCGTGATGAAACTGATCGAAGACGGTATGCTCTATTTGGAACAACCGGTGAAGACTATCATTGAAGAGTTTGATACGCCCACCCACAACAAGATCAATCTTTTTCATTTGTTAACTCATACAGCCGGAATCGCTCCTGTTCCGGATATTTTTCCGAACCATACCCCGATGAACGGGAGTGTTGGAACGCTGATAACTGGATTAGGGAAGGCCTCACCGGACCGGTGTATGCGCCTCCCGGCGAGGCGTGGATTTACTGTACCTTTGGATATGCAATTCTCGGCGAAATAATCTCCAGGGTCTCCGGGGTCCATTGTGAAGAATACATCCGCCGTAACATTTTAGATCCGCTGGCGATGAATGATACTTTTTTCGACCTCCCGGAAAACCGGTTGGATCGGACTTGTTTTGTCAAAGATTGGGAGCGCAAAGAACTCCATTATAAACCCACCGGGAATAAAAAACTACCTCCCCGCTCGGACTGGGGATTGTTTTCAACGCTCCACGATTTATGGAAGTTCGGGCAAATGATTTCAGACAAAGGGACTTTCAACGGGAACCGGATCATCAGCCGTAAAACTTTGGAGTATATGACCAGAAATCACCTGAAGCCAAATACCCCCGCTTTTCATTGGGGGGTAAACTTTCAAGATTTTAAACATGGCTTAGGTTTTAACCTGGTACTTTCGGAACTGCTGTCACCGGATACTTTCAACCATGAGGGACATGGAAGAAGCGCCCTCTATATCGATCCAACCGAACAACTGATAGCGGTTTATTTCATACCGTCGGAGGCTAATTGGATCCCGGAAGCCTTTGTCAACCCCAGGACGATTATCTGGTCAGGCTTGCTTTAAATATAATGTTTCTCCAAGTAACAGGAGTTGAATTTTTTCATGAATTTTTTGCTGCTTCGAAAAAAAATACGCTACCATTGCGAAGTTTTAAGAGCAACCGCCTTTGCAACCTACAAGGAATGGGCCGCCTACCGGAGTCATATGGCTGTTTCGATTCTGGTCGGCCCGATATTTTTTCTGGTACAGGTGTTCATTTGGAAAGCGGTTTATTCCACCAGGACCACTGTTGCCGGATTGACCCTGGAACAAATGTTGACCTATTACGGGATCTCAGCGGTTATTAATCATTTAACTTGGGATTCAGCGGACTGGAATCTTCAAATGTTAATTAGAACCGGAAAATTCCTTACTTTCATGCTCCGGCCCCTTTCTCATTGCTATTTTGCCTTGGCGCAAAAAATCGGCCACCGGACCCTGGCGTTTTGGTTGGAATTTATCCCGATTTATCTCTTGTTTTTTTTCATTTTTAAGATTAGGCTGATACCGGCCCAACCGGGGTGGACCATCATCTCTATCGGTTTAAGTTTTATGCTGGTATTTCTGACCAACTATTGCATTGGAATTACCGGATTTTGGCTTACAAAAACCGAGGGGTTGAGGAGAGGCTTTCTGGTTATCCGGAATATATTCGCCGGATCATTTCTCCCGTTAACTTTATTTCCGGGAATAATCCAGAAATTTTTATTCATTCTTCCGTTTCAATTTATAACTTACGTTCCCACCAGAGTATTTATCGGTTCTTATGAACTAGCCGGGATTAAGCTCCCGATTCCGGAGGTAGTCGGTTTACAAACTATTGCGGTATTGATGATGTTTGTGATTTATAAATTTCTCTGGCATTTCGGGGTTAAGCGATTTACGGGGGTGGGAGCATGATCCCGGCCATCCGGATTCATTTACAGGGAATCAAAACCGCCCTCGCATCCAGAATGGCCTACCGGGGCGACTTTTTGATGAGTATCTTCATTATGCTGATGGAAGAACTCTTGGCGCCCTTGATTACCATCCTTGTTTATCGAAACGGGGCTTCGTTACCCGGCTGGAACATGTATGAAGTCTTGCTGATCCAAGGTATCTTTCTTTTAGCGCGGGGGATCGCCTTCCCTTTCTTTTTTGGTATCGTCTGGAATACCATTGAACGAGTCCGGGAAGGAACCTTTGACTTATTATTGATTAAACCTAAATCAGTTCTTTTCCTGGCTATTGTTACCGGTTTCGATTCCGAAGACCTTGGCAAACTCATCGGTGGCATAACCTTGTTTACCCTTGCTGTAAGCCGGATTCCCGCTCCGGGGATTTGGGAATGGATTCAATTTGCGGCATTGTTTCTGATTTCACTGATCGTCTTATTTGGATTCGCTTTGATTATGGCAGGTATCGGCATTATTTGGATTGGTAATTTCCGGGTTTATGAGATCTTTTTTTCCATTGCCAACTTTGGGATGTATCCGGCGGCGATCTTTTCGAAAGGCTTACAGACATTGATAACTCTAATTATCCCCATCGCCATCCTCGGCTCACTGCCGGCTGCGGTGCTGCTGGGTAGACCAGCCCCGGGAACTATTGGGTCAATTGGAGCCAGTATCGCCTTTTTCCTTTTCGGTCTTTGGTTTTGGCATAGGATGCTTAAAAAATATACCAGCGCAGGTGGATAAGATGTTAATTACCGTTGAAAATCTCGCTAAAATATATAAAACCTATGAACGGGGCAACACCTTAAAAGAAGCTTTTCACAGCTTATTTATTCGTAAACCCATATATGTCCATGCCCTGAAAGAAATCTCCTTCAGTATTCAACCAGGTGAACTAGTAGGGTTTTTAGGACCGAACGGTGCTGGTAAATCCACTACTTTAAAGATCTTATCCGGCATTCTCTTCCCTTCTTCCGGTAAGGTTGAGATTATGGGTTATACCCCTTGGAAACACCGGAAAAAATATGTCGCCAAAATCGGAGCGGTTTTCGGCCAAAAATCCCAGTTGCTATGGGATATCCCTCCCCTGGATGCCTTTTATCTGAATAAGGCGATCTACTCCATTCCGGAGCGGGATTTCAAAAAGACCATGAATGATCTGGTCGAGCTGTTGAGTTTGGAGGAGCTGATCCGTAAACCAACCAGACAACTTTCCCTGGGAGAACGGATGAAATGCGAATTCGTCATGGCAATGCTCCATAAACCGGAGATTGTTTTCCTGGACGAACCCACCATCGGGCTGGATGTGATCGCCAAGGATAAAATCAGGGAGTTCATTCTGGAGATGAACCGGAACGGGGTGACCTTCATTTTGACCACCCATGACCTAGGGGATGTCGAGCATCTGGCCCGCCGGGTCATTGTGGTCAATCATGGGGAGATCGTCTTTGACAATGGCCTCGATACCTTGCGCAGCCATTTAGGGGTGAAAAAAATCATTGCCGTCTCTACCAACCGGCCCCTCCCCGAATTGGCCCTTCCGGGGATTAACATCACCAACCGGATCTCTGATTTCAAAGCCGAATTGGAATTGGACCTCTCCGTCTATGAACTGAACAAGTTTATCGCTCTGGTAAACAAGACCAGTATAATCAGTGATTTGGCCATTCAGGAGCCTAGGATTGAAAATGTAATTAAGGAATTATATCAGTTAAAATTATAAACGGCGCTATAAATCCTTTATTGGAATGTTGAAGAATTTGCGCAACAACAAGTTGAAGCTTACAGAGGGCGGTTTTTTCAAAAATATATCATCGAACAAACTAAGTGATGAGTGTTAATTTTTAAACATGCCTAGAACTAGATTAAATAATGTTGTTCCAAAGAAAGTAACCGTCTATAATGAAAGAAGAATACTTTCTTGAAACAACCAGATAATTTAATGAACCGATACTTTAGTAAACAATTATAAGAAAGGACATCTCATGAACTATCAGGCGGTTATCTTCGATCTGGACGGCACTTTATTGGATACTTTGGAAGATTTGGCGGATTCGGTGAACCTCGTTTTACAGCATAACAATTTACCAGGGCATGAACTTCATAAATACAAATATTTTATCGGCGACGGCCTAACCAACCTGGTCCGGAGGGTTTTACCAGTGGAATTGGCGGGTGATGACGCTACTGTAACCCGTTATCTTAAAGCTGTAAGCGAGGAATATAACAAACGCTGGTCGAATAAGACCCGTCCCTATACGGGAATTCCCGAACTATTACGGGCGCTAAAAGACAGAGGGGTCCGGACAGCTGTTTTCACCAACAAGCCCGACCCCGTCGCCCAAGAAGTGATCCGGCATTTTTTCCCTGATTTTCGCTTTGAGATTGTACGAGGCGCAACCCCTTCCCAGCCTATCAAACCCCACCCGGCAGGAGCGTTGGCCATCGCCACTGAGATGAATCTCCCTCCAAACCAGTTCTTATATTTGGGGGATACGGGAACCGATATGAAGACAGCCAACGCGGCCGGGATGTATCCGGTTGGGGTCTTGTGGGGATTTCGGACCGGAGAAGAATTAATCCAAAACGGCGCCAAAATATTGCTGGAAAAACCGGAACAATTGCTGGACAAAAATTTATTTAGCGAGGCACTATGATTAAAGCGGTCATCTTCGACTTCGACGGTCTGATCATCGACACTGAGACCCCTTGGTTTCAAGCTTTTTCCGAAATTTACCGGGAACACGGGGCTTTTCTTCCCTTGGAAACCTGGGTCCAATGCGTGGGTGCGGATGAAAAGCATTTTAATCCCTATGATTATCTGGAGCAATGCATCAACCGCCCAATTGACCGAGATTCCTTGAGAGAGCTTTCCAAAAAAAAATATTCTGCATTCATTAAAGGGAATAATCTCAATCCTGGGGTGTTGAATTGCCTTAAAACTGCAAAATCATTGGGATTGAAAGTCGGATTGGCTTCAAGCTCAGCCAGGGATTGGGTGGAAGGCTATCTCAAAGATTTTAACCTGCTTGATTATTTTGATTATCTCTGCACCAGGGAACGGGTGAAAAAGATCAAACCCGACCCGGAGCTGTATTTGAACGTCCTAAATCATTTTGGTATTAACGGAAATGAAGCTATCGCTTTCGAGGACTCTCCCAATGGGGCAAAATCAGCTAAAGAGGCTGGAATTTATTGCGTCATTGTCCCTAGGGGAATTACCTCGAATTTGCAATTTGACTATTACGATCTTAAAGTAGGTTCCCTGGAAGATTTGAATTTGATTGAACTAGCGGCAAATTTTAGATGAGATCGCCACCTGTTTCAAAGGTTTCACATATTATTCCTCTTGAACTTCGTCCCTTTTTAATGTAAAATAACAACTGTTGATTAAATGAATAATTTCTGGGATATGCGTCAGTTTCAATTTTGAACCTACATTACAAACACGGGAGATTTATATTTCATGATTTTTACTTTAGAAAATCTAAAGTAGCTACAATGCCGGGCCCTATAGCTTAAGGGGAAGGCAGCGTTCATGGTGCGATCACCCACCTATCGAGAGATAGGTGTCAAAATAGGAACAACGGTTTCTTGGAAAACAATTAAAGTCTAAGCATACACTTGGACTTTTTTATTTATCTCGAAAGAAAATATGAATAGTCCCCAGGTAAACCTCATAAGGATATATATCCCGTAAATACGGGAAAAATCTGAAAAGGAGGTTTGCCGATGAAGGCGGTCCTTATATTTTTGGCCGCCATGGTATTACTGGGGATATTCGCCATGCCTACATTGGCGGAGCTCGAGCTATCCGTCGATTACTTTTGGGGAGATGGCGAATCAAATGAACCCACTGAACCAGAAGACCAAGAACAAGCGGCATTTGAAAGCGAAAGTTATGATTCTAGCCTAAATACTAATTCCAGACATAGACACTGGCCACATAAACCTAAACACAAACCCACATGTACGCCAATACCCACTCCAACGCCGGAACCTACATCTGATCCCGGACCCACAGATGATCCTGGGCCTACATCTGAACCGACACCAATCCCCAGTCCGATTCCACCACTTAAGCAACGTTCTGATTTAAAAGGGATCATATTGGGCTTACGCTACCCCATCGGCCGGTTCCGGCCGGCGTTCGAACTTGGGACCGGCGATGAAAAGGGAGACGGTTGGAAAGAAGACTTTGAACTGTTGGAAATGAAAGCTGGATACGCTCTTGTCGAAGGCACGAAAGGGAGGCTCGAACCTTACCTCAGCTACTTAAATCTTGAAGCCGGAGGTTATGATATCTCAGGCCCGATGTTAGGTTTGGATTTCCGCTATCAGCTGGCGCCCCGAATCTCCCTGGACGGCGGGGCCGGTTTTTCATTCGATCCTAACCTTAAAAAAGATGGGATTCACTATCACGACGAATCCGTTAGTATGGCAAGATTGAAATTTATCTATCATCTTAACGAACGTTGGGATTTGGGATTGGGTTACCGGGTCTATCGTTTTGATGGTAATACTGCGGGGGGGTCATCTCCCGGTGTGGACGGCAAATATGCATTAACTACCTTAGGATTTACCTTAAAGTTAGGGGTTAAACCAAAGCCCGAACCTGCTCCTAAGGAGCCTCAGCCGGAACCGGAGCCTCCTGCGCCGCAACCCGAACCCAAACCGGAATCGAAACCGGAACCTCAGCCTGAACCGATGCCTGAGTCTGAACCGGAGCTTCAGGAGGAACCTCATCCGGAAGAACCTGCCCCGGAAGAGTACCGGCTATTGAAACCGATCTTTTTTGATTTTGATAAATCCAATTTACGTGACGATCAACGCCCCAGCCTTGACTGGAATCTTGCCATCATAAAAGATCATCCCGATTTGTACATTCTAATAGCCGGCCACGCCGACTACCGTGGCAGCGTTGATTACAATGTGGCTCTCTCGAAACGACGGGCTCAAACCGTTGCCGATTACCTTGTAACCAACGGCATCGCTCCACAAAGAATTACAATTTATGCTTATGGGGAAACTTATCCCTATGACAAATATGACACCAATCCGGACTGGGAGAGTGATCGCTGGGTCGATATCCTAGTATCCGATCTCCCGCCCTCATGGGAATTGGGAATTGAAAAAAGAGGAGTGCCAGCAGAGCTGAAATAAGCCTAATATTTAAATAAACCCGCGCAATAACGCGGGTTTATTTTTATTGCAATTCCCTTAGGTAATTAAAAGGTTATTGTTTCTCGAACCTCAATCGCGAAGTTGGCCAACTCCAAATTTGCCCCCACCATTGGGCCAGATTTGAAGTCATAGCCTG
>JBLNDC010000536.1:0-4374 GCA_050261255.1 Bacteroidota bacterium | reverse complement strand
CTTGGCCTGTTTGGCCGCCGTTAGAAGGCCCGGAATCACGCTTGGAAGAAGATCCGCAACCGCTAAGTGCAAACGATGAAAGAATTAGCAATAAAACTATTCTAAAACAGAAATTTTTGGGTTTACTCATTACAAATCCTCCTTTTAAAAAAATCAGTATATAATAATGCCTACGCTTGAACCTCCACTGAAGGTAAAGGTGTAAGTTTGGCCTGGAGAGATCGGGGTATAGCTATAAACTGGGTTAATATTTTCGCTGGTATTATTGGAACCGTTGTAATAGTAATAAGCGAAAGGATCATTATAGTCATCTTCACCCTCAAAACCGTTATTATCTAAGTCATGGAGGATAGCAAGGGCGTTCGAATGGTTTGGATGAAAAGCTGTTAATTTCGTTGAATCGATAATATAAGTACCATTTTGGGTAGCTTTTACAAATCCGATTGGTTCGCTGACCGTCCTATCTACAATAACTAGCAGGATCGGATGGTTGGCGTCAAACGGATTATTTCCACTATAAGTGAGATTAAATCCAAATTCGGATGGACCCGGAGAAGGGTTTGGGCTAGAATCCGGACTAGGAGTTGGAGTAACAGTAGGAGTTGGACTCGGGCTAGAATCCAGACTAGGAGTTGGAGTAACAACAATAGGAGTTGGACTCGGGCTAGAAAGTCCAGGGTCATAGTTGCCACCTCCACCTCCACAGCCGACCATTATTATTATCAACGGCAAAATAAATAAACTTAAAAATCTTAAATAATACTTCATTGTTTATCCTCCTATAATTTGTAAATGCGTGTCATATTCGGCATTTATCCATTATATTCCTGCAATTAAATATAAAATAATGTAAAACTTTTTTAATAATGTCAAAAATAGCAACTGTGAATATTTATAAAAATTAGGCGATACAGGGATTCGCCCTTCTCAATCACAAAACAAACCGAAGCTTTTTGCAGGAAAAGGTATTAATGTGACGAATTATCCATAATTAGCGCTGGTATAGGACGGTTTATGATGTTTTCGGGACCAAATTTTTCAAGAATTAGGCTTTGGAGGTCCGGGATGAGACTTAGCTATCTAAAGCGGGACCAAAATGCTTGGATTTTTTATATAACCTGTTTTTTTCTTACATATTTTGTTCTGCCGGCCGCAGCCGAAGCAGCCCAGGTTTCCCATACCGAAATCAACCACCAATTCTACCTAACCACCGGTTTCGAAAATAACCGCACTTTAGGCGATCGTTGGGAGTTGCGGGGGATTTATGAACTAAAATATGATACCCATTACCGTTTACAAACTGGGTTGTCATATAACGGCGCTACGGAATATCTAAACGGAATCTTCATTGAACTAGGATATGAAAAGATTAATGATTCCCAATATAGCTTAAGATTGAAATTTTTAGGCAACCAATACGCCCAATACGATACGGCGGCTAATTCGATTATTCCGTATCTGAATTGGAAGAATACCGACTATTATGTAGATATCGGCCTGAATTGTCGTTTCACCAATTTTAGCGGTGACGGGCTTTGGAATATCTTTGATTATGGCGGGGATGTTTCCGAATTAATCTTATATTACCGCTTGGGCTGGAGCCTTCCGGTGCAGGACGACAAGTATAATCTGACGATTGAGCTCAAAAACAACCATGAGTTTTACGCGGGCAACCTGGGGGCGTATGCTTTATTTATCAATAACTCATACCAATGGAACGACCGGATTAAAATCTACGGTAATCTTGGTTATTGGCAAACAGGGAGTATCGCTTTGACGGCTACTGATTATAAGATCACCCTCCACGCCGGTTTGGAGGTCAAATTATGAAACGGTTGCTACAAATAATATTGATTATTTTATCCTCATTTTATTTGGTTTCCTGCAATGCTGATCCCAAGGGGTTAGTCAGCTCAAGTGATGTAGACAAGCGTTTTGAAGACAATTCTATTTTACCGGAGAAAAAGGATGTCGTTCTTGCAATGGGTGAAGATGAATTTTCTTTTATTGTTGTCGCCGATACCCATGTTTACCATGGCGACGCCTCCGCTTTGGCAGCTTTAAAAGATAGGCTAAATCAAGATGGGGAAAACGATAAATTCTTGCTAGCCTGCGGCGATATTTCCCAATGCGGCAAGGCGGAAGATTATCAAGCGTTTAAGGATGCTTTGGAACCCGAATATCCGGTCTATCCCGCCATCGGCAATCACGACCTATATTTCGACGGTTGGCATAATTACCGGGAAATTCTCGGCAGATCCTGTTATACCTTCAAGGCCGGTGAGGTGTTGTTCGTCTCGTTCGACTCCGCCAACGGCACCTTGGGGCGGAAACAAAAGAATTGGCTGGAAGGGGTCTTAAAAAATAAATCTGAATCACTGGTAGTGGTCTTTACCCATTTTGAGTTTTTCAGCCCGAATACCACTACGATTCAACAATATACCGATATTGAAGAAGCATACTATCTGGTCCATCTCTTCAAAGAAACCGGCGTCGATTATGTCTTTATGGGACATTCCCATGATTACTACGATAAAGAAATCAATGGCACTCATTATGTGAATGTCTCCGGATTTGCAGATGATCATGAATACTTGCGGGTAAAGGTGAATAGGTCGAACGGACTGATCAGTTATGAACGAAAGAGCTTATGAAGACAGTGTTAATATTCGGCTTTAAACACCATTAGACTTGGGGCGAGTTGTTGTTAGACATCCTAAGAGACTATTCTTCCTGAACAAACTTTATAATCAGTTGAATTATTCCCATTTATCAAGTATTAGCTTAAGATAATAGGGATATCCTAAATTCAAAATCCTAGAAAGGCGGGGTGGACATGAATAGGATATCCTGGTTTATAATCTGGCTTCTTTTTGTTGGAATGACCATTGGCCAATCCCAGCAGCGAATCATCTCCTACGGCGCAGATCTGACATCTCAAGAGAAACAAACTGTTTCCAGGGAATTCCCCCTTCCTACCAACGTCAAACTTAGCGAAATAAAGGCATTAACGGTTACCAATAAAGAAGAATGGCAACTTTTAAAGGGATTGGTTCCCGAAGCGGAGATTGGAACCAAGGCGGTCTCCTCGGTTTTCATTGAAAAACGCGATTCCGGAACAGGATTGGAGATTGAGACCAAAAACTTGAGTTTAATTACACCCCATATGATCGCCAATGCGTTAGCGACTGCCGGGGTTAAAGACGCCAAGGTAGTTGCGGCCGCACCGACCTTAGTATCCGGGACTGCGGCATTGACCGGCATCTTTAAGTCGTTTGAGGAATTAACCGGGACCACTTTGACTGAGGACGCCAAGCGGGTTGCCGTGGAAGAATTAATCAAAACGGGCAATCTGGGCGAAGAAATCGGCAAAGAGCGGGCTGCGACGCTACTGGAAAGGAGCAAGGAGCGGGTTATCCGAGAGAAAACCACGGACCGGACAGAAATCATCAAAGTAGTTGAAAGGTCCGCCCGGGAACAGAATCTTACTTTAACGGATACCCAAAAAGGAGATGTGGCTGAATTATTGCTAAAGATTAAGCGATTAAACATTGATTTGGATAATCTCCAAAGACAGCTAAAGAACTTTCGGGAGGCTCCGGATGAAACCACTACCCCGGAAAAGCCGGAATCATTTTTCTCCAGGCTCATCTCTTTCATCAGATCATTGGTAGATCAGTTGTTTTCATTTGTGGGCAGGTTTTTTTCAATTAAAAATTGATAATTGGGAATTGAAAATTGATTGTTTGACTTAAAGGTTATAGTTTCAGTTTTTTCAAGTTTAAACTTATGGATTAAGAGAGGACTAGGTTCAACTGGTTCTGATAGAAATAATAGAAAACTGTTGACTATGATCACTAGTTATGACTTTTCTTTAGTTGACTGAGGGAGGTATTATGAGTATAATAATATCAATATTTTCAATAAAACGATGATGGGGACCGGGTGCGTAAAAACCGTTCCAGAGAGGGCGGGGTTGCTGCGACCGCTTGCGGGCTTACGGATCAATGCTCCCCGGAGCGGTTAGACGAACTAATAGTAGTTTAACCCGGGTAGCCCGTTAACGCTGATTCGAGTGAGGCCTTAGCCTAACCAGAGTGGAACCGCGAGGATTAAAACCCTCGTCTCTGAAGAGACGAGGGTTTTTTTAATTTTAAGGTATGAGGTAAGAGTTATTCTTCCTGCATACTTATTGAGGAAGCGGTATATGGTTTAAGGTAAACCAAGTTTTTTGGTTTTACAGGGTATTGGAAGATACCGGCTAGTTATTATTGCTTCAAGCCCCGTGCCTTATGCCTTTTCGTAGTCCAGACATGGAGGTGTACGTTTATGTTCAAACACTTGCGCGAAGATATCCAAACCGTATTTGAGCGG
>JBLNDC010000535.1:0-3752 GCA_050261255.1 Bacteroidota bacterium | reverse complement strand
TTTCCATAAAAATTCGGATTTGATCCTATGGGGCTCCATCTCCGCCCCCTGCCAGACAAACAATCCCTTCAGGCCAAAGCCCCGGTGGATTTGGGGGGCCTGGGAAATCTGGCCAAAGTTGTCCAGTAACCAACCGACAGGCATCGGTTCCCCGTATTCCCTGGCCATTTCCATTCCGATCAACAGGTTACGGATGATCGCTTCTTCACTAATCAATTGCCAGTCGGGTTGTAAATAATACGGCCCGATGATCAGCCTTTTTTGGGCCGCATATTTTTTAATCAGCGCTTTGGCCTTGTCTACCTCTTTGCCTTCTAATTGCAATTGGTCCAGATAATCCTCGATCATCAAAGTCTGGCCGTCCAATACAAACCGGTAGCCGGGTTCTTTCTCCATCATCGTAAATAAGGCTTCAAAGAACGGAACCAGCCATTCTTTGGTATACTTGCTATTTAAGTACCATTCCCGATCCCAATGGGTATGCGAGATTATGTGAGCATATTTGGTAGACATGTCGAAGCTCCTTTGGTGGTTAACCTTTGACAGCCCCTTCAATCAGGGCTGAGATAATATATTTTTGCAAGATAATAAACATGGCGATCGTCGGCAAAACTCCCAATACGCAAGCCGCAGCCAAGTAATGGGTTGTCACTGCTTCGGTGGTCGATTGGAGATTCACCAGTTTAACCGAGATCGGCAATTTGTTCCCGTCGTCCAACAAGATAAAAGGCACTACAAATTGGGACCAGGCGTTTACGGCGATCAGCAAGGAGACCGAAATAATGCCGGGCATCGCCAGAGGCAACAGCACCTTTCGGATGGTCTGCCACCGGCCGCATCCGTCGATCAGCGCCGCCTCATCCAGTTCCTTGGGGACGGTATCGAAAAAACCCTTTAAATACCAAGTGGTAAAGGGGATATTGATGGCGACATAAACTAAGATTAAGGCGAGCATGTTGTTTAACAATCCCATTTTACTAAAATACCGGTAGAGAGGGATTACAATCACCAATGGTGAAATCATTTGAAAGATTAGTATGCTGAACATCAAACTCTTTTTAAAGCTGAAATCGATTCTGGCAAAAGCATAAGCTGCCGGAATGGAAATCAATAAGGTGCCGGCCGCGGTACAGGTGACGATATATAGCGAATTCCAGAGGTTTTTGAGAATGCCGGAATTATTGATGACAAATAAATAGTTTTCAATATTGAAATGCTCCGGCAAAAAACGGGGCGGTAAGGCAAACAGCTCCGGCACGGTCTTTAGAGAAAGTGAGAGTAACCAAATGATCGGATAGAGAAAAAAGACACCGGTTAAAAAGTAAAAAATATAGATAATGGCGGATTTTCCCGAATTCTCCCCCAGTTTCATCACCCATCACTCCTCGCTCTTCTTCAGAAAGTAATAATAGACGGCTGCCATCACCGAATTGATGGTTAGCAAGAGCACGGCGACTGCCGAACCTCTCCCCAGATTGAGCAATTGAAAAATCTGGGAGTAAGCGCTTAGAGCCAGTACTTCGGTGCTTCGCCCCGGACCGCCGCCGGTTAAGGCCATCACCATATCGAATGTGTTAAAAGTATATATGGTATTCAGGATCAAATTGATCAAAATAACCGGCATTATTGATGGGATGATCATGGCCGTCAGTTTTTGCAACGAACCCACCCCGTCAACCTTGGCTGCTTCCAGCATTTCGCCGGAGATTGTTTTTAAGCCGGCATAAAGTAAAATCATGCTTTGGGCGGTACCCCGCCAAATATTGGCTATCGTGGCTGAAATTATCGCGATTAACGGATCTGACAGGAAGCGGACCGGCCCTAATCCGATCTTGGTTAACAGGTAATTTAACAATCCTCCCGGAGACTCATCAAACATCAACCGCCAGATGATGCCGATGATCGCCCCCGGTATCACCATTGAAATTAAGGCTGCCGTCCGGATAAACACCGTCCCTTTCAACTTTAATTTTTCGCCTTGATCCACGGAGTAAGCGATTAAAAACCCAAACAAAAATTGGAATAGTACGCTGAATATTACAAAAATCGCAGTCACCCGTATCATATCGGAGAATCCGGGATCGCCCATCAATTCCAGAAAAGAATTCAAGGTATATTTATAAGTTAACTGCCCGATTCGGGCATCGGTGAAACTAAGCCGGACAACCTCAAGCAGCGGATAAATAAATAATAACAAAAGGATGATCAAAAGCGGCATTACCCATGGGACCGGGCTTTCGCCCAGTCCCTTCAGTTGATTTGTCTGGAATTTGCGGTTCTCATCGTAATAAGGTTTCATATCTAATCAACGTCCTTATTTATTTACGTTTTTCCAAGCATCGTCAACCGCCTTCTCCGGAGTGGCCTTGCCGGTCAGGACATTGTTAATGGCAATTTGGAATTCCAGGGAGATAGTCGGATAGATGGGAGCTGCCGGCCGGACCCGGGCATATTGCAGTTCATCCTTGAATTTCTGGGCAAATAAGTCGGATTTGAAAAATTCGGCTTTTTCAAAGACGCTTTTACGGGGCGGCAAATATCCGCCGGCTTTGCACCAGCCCTCCATACCCGAATCGTCACCATATAAGCTAAGGATAAAATCAGCCGCCAGTTTTCGTTTCCGGTTATCTTTGGTAAAAACAGTAGCTACCCATCCACCGGCCGCACTGACCCTTACTCCTTCTTTTCCCATCGGAATCGGGGCCGCATCCCAGAGTTGGTTGAATTTTTCAACTCCGATCACTGATCTTAATTGAGCCGCCATATTGCTTACTCCAACGAACATGGCAACCTTGCCCGAAGCCAAATCGGCATTCATATTGGGATCGCTCTTATAATTGAGAACCCGGATCGGTGTGATCCCGCTATCCACAGTATCCTTTAAGAACTTGAAATAATTGATGGTTGCCTCACGGTTTTTGCCTTCACCAAAAACCGGCTTGCCGCTATCATTTACCAGTTCGCCTCCGAGCCCCCAGAAATAGGGCAGAGTATTCATGGTCAAGTTCTCATCGCGGCCGGCCGAATAGAGGAAAGCATCATATCCTTGTTCTTTTAACTCTTTGCCGATACTAAACAATTCCGCCCAGGTTTTAGGCGGGGTCTTCACCAGATCCTTACGGTAAAAAAGGATCCGGACATCGGTAGTATACCATAACCCGATGGTCTTCCCGGCAGGCTTCATTACCTTTTGAGCGAAGGGAAACCAGTCATCCACGTTTAATTTCTTCGTTTGCAATACATCATCGATGGGTTGCGCGTATTTGGCAAAATTCGGGAATATGTACGAATCGATTGCGGCTACATCGGGAGCGCGACCTTCCGCCGCCTGAACCAGGATTTTAGCCATGGAGTCATTAATGGCAATGGTAGTTTGAATCGGGACAATCTTGACATCAGGGTGTTTTTCAGCCCACTCTTTGGCTTTGGCGGTCAAATAGTCGACCTTGGCTTTATTGGAGTCACCCAGTGAATGGGCTGGCACCGGTTGCCAGGTAATTGTGATTTTAGCCTTTTCATTTCCAATCAGTTGCGGAGTAACTACAATTTTGGCGTTGGATTTGCCATACCCGACAAAACAGAGATTGATCGTAAAAAATGAAACCAAAATCAGGATAATCGCTTTTTTCATTAAGTTCCCCTCCCCTTTGAGATTGAGTCATCAATCAACCAGTCGTTCTCCAATCTTTTCCCCTTTCATCATCTCCTCGATCCTAATGATTTGAGCGCTTGTTTGATTATGCCGGCCTCAT
>JBLNDC010000534.1:0-3882 GCA_050261255.1 Bacteroidota bacterium | reverse complement strand
GTAAAAGAAAGCGCATACCCTTCCTCCTTCAGGTTAATAAGACTATTATTCCAGCAGGAAGAAGTTTTAAACCCTAATACTCCATCACACTGGCGGCCATCATTATTGCGGCCATGCCATGAGGGAGGTTGTCCACCCGTTCTTTATTGATATAGTTTGCATAGCTTGTCTGTACTCCCATACCTTGGACCGAACCGTGAATAACTATATCCCCTTTTGGTGTAATATCAACCATAGATTTAACGCCGCTCCACCCTTTATTAGCTACTGCTTCATATTTGGCATCAATGTACCCCTTTTGGGAAGCCTTCTGAAGGGTATATACAAACATCGCGCTGCCCGAGGTCTCCAACCAGTTTCCTGGGTAATCCCCTTTATCGATGACTTGGAACCAAAGTCCGGTACGAGGATCTTGATACTTTGTCAATCCTTCCGCTATGGTCTGTAAAATAACCTTCAGATCTTGGCAGCCGGGATGATCCGCCGGCAAATACTCCAAGGTATCCACCAAAGCCATACCATACCAGCCAAGTCCCCTGCTCCAGAACTCGGGCGACAGTCCGGTCTCCGGATGGGCCCATTCCGCAGTCTTGTCGTCATTCCAGCCGTGATAGAGCAAGTTTTTTTCTTGATCCAGGGCATGATCGGCCAATAATTTCAGTTGATAAACCGCGGTCCGATAACAATATTCCTGATCGGACCCTGATTCGGCAAAAGTTGCCCCATATCTGGCGATAAAAGGGATAGCCATGTATTGGCCGTCGGCCCACATCTGGTTGGGATAATTGGTTTTATGCCAAAACCCCCCTTCCGAATTGACGGGAAAGTTAGCGAACCTTTTCCGGGTTTCGGTCGCGCATAACCGATACCGGGGATCCTGGCTCACTTCGGCTAGATCAAATAATAAGTTAGACGGCTGGATTATATCCAGGTTATGTCCGGAGCGAAGCGGGTAAATCCGGCCTTTTTTATCGACATACTGATCGACCCAACTTTTTATGTAAGTAAAATACTTTTGGTCGCGGGATTTCTTACCAATCAATTCCATACCGTAAAAAATGATCCCATTGGTATATTCCCACTGCTTGGTAGTGATTTGATCCGGATTAGGCCATTTTTTTATGATATAATCGGCGATCCGGACACCGATCTTACCTTCCCCGGCGGCATTGGCCCCCTGGAAATTCACGGATAATAATAAACCTAAAATTAACAATACCATCAGTAATCTTGCAAAAATCATCAACCCGGCCCCTTTTCCCTTAAAAATAGACTTTACTTTATCTTCCGACTTCTATCCTCTATATTCTATATTCCACATCTCTGAATCTACTTCTTTCCCTGTCAAGCCAGATCAATCCCGGCCTCAACCGCGGCGCGGTAGTAATAGGCAAGGGCCGGAAAAGCCTGGGCAAAGATTTTCGGGCCTTCTCCCCCCCATTGAATCACTCCGTCTTCAAGTTTTTGTTTGGAACCGGGAAACCTTCGGGATACTTTGGCGGCTATTTGGAAAGTGGCCAATCCCGCTTCTAAAAAACGCGTTTCTCCCGATAATTCATATGCGTGGGTCAGAGCTTCCAAAAGCAAAGTATTCACTGCGTTCCGCCGGAGGCTTGGCAATTCCTTATAGTAAAACAGGCCGTTTTCCAACCGGCAATTATCCACTAAGTCCGTGACCGCAGCGACGATCATGGTTTTGATCCGCGGTTGCGGCTTGACCCAATAATACCGGATTAAACTATTAACCGCGATGGCGATCATAAACGGAACCCGAATCACGGTATGGTCAGTATAAGGCGCCAGCCACCCGCCGTATTGTTTTTGCCAGATCTCGTAATGATCAACTATCCGCTCGCATTGGTCCAACCAGCTGGAGTCATGGGTTTCCTGGTAAAGGGCTACCAGCGCCCTTAAGGCCCATCCGGTTTCCCGGGCGTTGATTCCGCCCTCGCCATGATAACGCGGCTGCTCCAAGAGGCGCTTCAAATTCTCGCCTATGCCCAATGCCGTTTTCAAGGCCCGCTTGTCGCCGGTAACGTGATAATAATCGAGCAAGCCTTGGACCCATTGATGGCATGGCGCAACCTCTCCCGTTACATGCCGGCCCGAATGGGTGATCTGTCCTTGGTAACGCAAAGGATCTTCGCTATAGTGGCAAATATCCACGTCCATCTGATGCTGAGCCGATACCAACATATAATCTAAAAATCTCCGTTCCGCCGTCTTCGCGTAAAGTAGCATGGCGGCATGAGGAAAGTCATATTCGTTATTGGTCCAGACCAGATTACCGTTGCCGCGGCCTTGAGCGGTATAACCGGCGTCGGGAGCGTCGCCCCAATTAAGCATCCCGTAGGCTCGGACCCTGGAATCAGCCATATTTAAAAAGCTCTGCTCCACCCAGTCAATTTTTTTGGCAACGTAAATATTCTCAAAGACCCCGGCCTCCCGATAGACATCCGGACTTAAGGAAGGCCGGTCCGGAAGTTGAAATTGGAGGCTCCGGCAATTGACTGTTTCCCACCCGGCCTCGGCATGATGAAAATGGAGCAACAACCGGTGGGTCTTGGCTACTCCCTGTAAGAGTTGGATGTCGCTTCCTTTAGGCAGAATCCCTGCGTAAATGCCTTCCCGATCGACTTTTAACGATTTGGGGAAGTTTTGATAGGCCTGATAATGGGTGATACAAATCCCGTTCGCTTCTGAAGCCTGCCAATCAGCCCAATAAGTCCCATAAAAGGTCTCCGGAAAATGTTCGTTGGCGTCGTAGATTAAATAGTCGGCGTCAATCAGGGAAGCCAATTTTTGATCCCCGGTCCCGGTTTGAATCTTGCTCAAATAATTGGAGGTCGCCAAGGCGGTTTTGATTTGACGCCTTTCGTTCGCTTTATCGTTAAAGCTAAAGCCGATCTCCTCCAATAAGATCCCGGCGCCGGGCTCCCGGTTGATGATCCGGTAGTCCATTTGGACCCATGGTTTTCCGGCAAAGGCGGTAATCTCGATTTCAAAGTCTAGTAAATACTCACCCGTATTGCTGCGGTGTTTCCCATTAGCCTGAACCACCGCCACCAAAGGGCCGGGTTTAATTACTTTCCAACCGGTTGGGCCGATCTCCGCCGTCCATTCAATCCCTTTGAAGCTCCCGATGAAGGGGCCTTCGCAGGACCCTTTTCCATAGATAGACCCGGCATGTTGGATCCGTCCGAAAATATCGGTTTCCCCGGGCCCGTTTAACTCCATCTCCAGCTCGCCGGTATTAATCAATAGGCCGTCATTTTTTAGGTAACTTACCGCCACCGTTGTTACAGGTTTCGGACTCCCGACCCCATCCGGGACCAGCTCCAAGCTTTTTTTAGCATTGCCCGGCAAGTCCGCCTGAAAGTCCAGATAGAGCCATTTGATGGAATCATCCGGCCACTTGGCTGTAACCTGCCATTGGACCGGGATTGGTTTTCCCGAATCCAGAATGGTAACTTGCGACGGATCCTTTAAGGCTCCCAAAGCGAATGGGACCGCTATCGAACAAGGCTCGCCCATCCGGTCGAATCGTGAAAGTTTTTCAAAGGTCAGCTCGATCATCTAGTCATCTCTCCAGGTAGTTAGTACGGAACGTTTGAAACATTTTCTAATATCCTTATTCTAACTTAAAATATTGTACATTTATTATCGGAATAATGAATTTCTTCTTAAATCTTATTTGAATTGTCCATTCTTGAAAATCGATCAATTTTTTACCAATCAAAGGAATACAGGGGAAGCCCGCATAAAAGATTCAGCCCGCTATGTGTTCATTAAGATAGCGAACATGCTTTGAAACCGGAAGTAATTAAACCGGCATGATTTTCCCCGTGGTTTCAATCCGTGTAATCCTCTAATCCGTTTAAT
>JBLNDC010000533.1:0-2808 GCA_050261255.1 Bacteroidota bacterium | reverse complement strand
TAGTTGTCCCTTCAGCCAGTACAGCCGCTAACATCATATTAATAGTAGCTCCCACACTAACTTTATTAATATAATAAGTGGCTCCTTTCAACCCGTTTGATTTACAAACCATCTGACCGTGTTCGATCGATACTTCAGCGCCTAACGCTTGAAATCCCCGCATATGCAAATCAACGGGACGAGTCCCGATTTCATCGCCGCCGGGCATCGCTACATCAGCCAAACCAAGTCTACCCAAAAGGAGTCCGGCCGTATAAACCGAAGCCCTAATTCTCCTAACCAGTTCGTAAGGGGGTTGATGGCTAACGATATTTGCTCCGTTAATGATTACCGACTGTTCTTCAAAATGAACCCGAACCCCGATGCTCTTTAAGATTTCAGCCATCGTCATTACATCGCTATTTAACGGGATATTGGTTAGGATTACATCGTCCTTGCCTAAAGCGGCGGCAAACATCAAAGCTGATGTACTATTCTTGCTTCCGCTGACTTTAACGCTACCCCGAAGTCGGTTTCCGCCGGTAACAATAAACTTTGACATCTTATAATCCCTCTCTTTCCAAGTACTTACGGACCAATTCTTCCAAGATCACGTCCCGTTCCAAACGCCGGATTAGGATCCTGGCATCCCGTTGGCTAGTAATATAGGCCGGGTCACCCGAAATTAAATAGCCTACCAATTGGTCAACCGGGTCATAGTCGCTCTCTCGTAAAGCCCGAAACACTTGATTTAAGACTTTCGAAACTTCGTTAACCTCGAGTTCTTTTGAACGGAATTTCATTGTATTTTCAACTCGATTAACCACAATATATCCTCCTTATTTCTACTTTGGCCAACTTGAATTTAAGTTTTAAAATATTACGTTTCTAATTATTGCAAAACATTTGTTGTAAATTTAAGGAATTGCATAATTCTCAATTTTAGCTTTAGCTCACAATATATTGATAGATATATCTGGGCCGGTCACTATATATTTTGGCCAATGGGTCTATTAAGGTAATTATGCAGTTCCCTCGATTACCAAAGTAGATTTATAAAACGCCTATCAAACCAAGGTTTGACCATATTTAATTCGCTTCCGACAATATTTTCCCTTTATCTTAACGATCTTTTTTTAATTAGGCGCTTTCATAATTTCAAATTTCTCATTTTGATACAATATATTGATAGACTAATCCGAGTTGGACACTATATATTGTATCAAAAGCTTACTAAAGGTAATTATGAAACTCGTTCAAATACTTACTTTCAATTGCTCTCTAAACCAATTACCGGTGATTTTTTCATTCTCCAGGAGATTGTCGGTTGCCAAATTAATAAAGAAAGTTCTACCCTCCAAAAGCATTTTAACCCGTTCTTTTTGTTCAGTAAGGATCTGGCTCATTTCAGCGGCGATTCGGTCCTTACCCGTTAAGTCTTCCTTGATAATACCCAACCTGGACAACCCGGTATTAATGATCTTTTCTGCGATGGAAGTCGCCTGTTCAAAGTCGTTGGCTGAGCCGGTGCTCCAATTGCCGTACATTAATTCCTCAGCCATTGCGCCTCCTAGACAAATCGCGATTTGGTCTTGGAGATACTCTTTGGTATACAAATATTGTTCCTGAGCCTGAGTCTGGCGCATAAACCCTAAAGCCTTGCCTCTCGGCACTACCGTAATGGTAGCCACCGAATCAGGCCTTAGTAATTCACTTACTAAAGCATGTCCTGTTTCATGGACCGCCACTCGCCTTAATTCGTCAGGTTCCGGTCTCCGGTCAAGCTTTTCTCCCATAATCACTTTATCAATAGCTTCCCGGATATCCTCCATCATAATCTGATCCCGTTCTTTTCGAAACGCTAAAATAGCCGCTTCGTTGATTAATGATTCCAAGTGCGCTCCGGAAAAACCGAAGGTATCCTTGGCTACCTCCTCCAGGTCAACCTCGGAAGCGAGCGGTTTCCCTTTAGCATGAATCTTTAAAATATGAATCCGGCCTTCCTTATCCGGTAGTTCCACCTTAACTTGTCGGTCAAAACGCCCTGGCCTCATGATGGCCGCATCCAAAAGATCGGCTCGGTTAGTGGCCGCCACCACCAAAATCTTCACCGTTTCATTGGGCTTAATTCCGTCCATCTCAACCAATAACTGATTCAAGGTTTGATCATACTCTAAATGTGAAGTATGACTGCCTCTTTTCCCGGCAATAACCTCAATTTCATCAATAAAAACAATTGCGCTGCGCTTACCAGCTTTAACGGCCATACTTCGCGCCTTGGCAAATAGTTGCCTCACCCGTTGGGCGCCGACTCCCGCATACATCTCCACGAACTCCGAACCGGAACTGGAAACGAATACCGAATCCGTATAATTGGCTGCCGCTTTTGCCAACAGAGTCTTCCCGGTTCCCGGAGGCCCGGTTAAGAGTATCCCTTTTAAAGGCCTAATGCCCAACTGCTTAATCTGTTCCTGGCTACGGACAAAATCAAGGGCTTCCAGCAACTCCCGTTTGGCGATTTCCTGCCCCCCAATGTCCTCAAAATTAACTCCAGTATCTAATTTGATCACAGATTGGTTGCCGATCGGTTCGAAATTACGCCCCAGCCTGCCCTGAGATAAAAATAATAAAGCCATGGCAGCGCCTCCAAGTAATAACAACGGAGTTAAATCAACTCCGCGCCAAAGTAAAAAGGCTATTAATCCCAATCCGATACCGGCTATCCATTCCCAGTGCTTATTCAAACGGAGTCACCCCCCTGATTGTTATTTGATGACACAACCTTTGACCCACGAGATATCGCTTCATAGAGATAATGAGCGCCATTTT
>JBLNDC010000532.1:0-7307 GCA_050261255.1 Bacteroidota bacterium | reverse complement strand
GACTTTATGCTAAAAGCCTGGTAGCCAAAGGCAGTGCAGTGGAATATGTTACATAGTAACAATAGCCATAGGGGGTACCAGGATGTCCGAACAAAGCAGAGAATTCCAAGGTTCAGGGATGCAGATTTCGCCGGCGGCGTTACCCTGTCCCAATGGCCAATTATATACTGTTAGAGCGGGCGATACTCTATTCTTTATCGCCAGGCGCAATAATATCAGCCTTCAAAGTTTAATTGACGCCAACCCCCAAATTACCGATCCCAACACTATCTTTCCGGGACAGATTATTTGTATTCCAACAGTTGGGCCGGAAGTTCCATGTCCAAACGGGCAGATCTACCGGGTAGTTCGGGGCGATACCATGTTCGAAATTGCCCAAAGATTTGGAATAAGTTTGGAATCTTTAATTAGAGCTAACCCCCAAATTGCCGATCCGAACCGGATTTTTCCGGGTCAAGAAATTTGTATACCTGTGACTCCAAGGCCTAATTGCCCCAATGGGACGCTCTATATGGTTCAGCCCGGAGATACCTTATTCGAAATTGCGCGCCGGAATAATATAACATTGTCGTCATTAATCGCCGCTAACCCTCAAATTACAAATCCTAATCTAATCTTACCGGGGCAAGAAATATGTATCCCGATGGCGGGAGCAGTTCCCTTTGTCGAAGAGCCGGCACCGATTCCCACACCGGTTCCCGAACCGATGCCGCTGCCGGAACCAATGCCGCCCATTGCTCATCCGATGCCGATGCCCGCTCCGATTAGGCCGCCAATGCCACCATGCCCGGGTATGAGACTGCCATGTCCGCCGCGTGAAAGGGATATGACGCCGATGTATACGATGCCCTTCTATATTCAAATTCCTTGGGAAGAATGCCCTTACCGGGACCGCAAAAAGAAAAAAGGTCGATGTAAAAAACGACACTAAACCCGATATTTAAATGGCGACCTTATCGCTTTATAATAATTTACTCCATGCCTCATTATAATCAAATTTCTAAAAGTCTCCTTCGCTTCAGGAGGCTTATTTTTTTTAAAAAGATGTACGATAAATTATTATAAAGTCATTTAGTGTTAATTGAGGGAATTGCATAATTACATAAAAAATCTTTTGGCTACAATAAGCCGTATCTATCAATCAATATATTGTGAGCCTAAAGCTAGAACTTAGAATTAGGTATTCCTTAAATTATCATACTTTGGAGGATTACGTGAAAGAAAGTTTCAGCCTTAAAACTCAAAGAAATCAAAGCTTTAGAAATGCTTTTTCGGAGATTCGGCCGAAAATGGCTATCGCCAACGGCTTATTAATCATTTTGGCCATTGGCGCCGAAGGCGCCAGGGAAGATTACTTAATTGGTTTTTCATACCTTACTTGGACCCTTTTTTGGTATCTCATACCTATACTTAATCGTTGGGGCGGGAAGTTTTGGAGATTTCCGCTACTCTTAATCGATATGACCGTCACTTGTTTTATGCTTATTAGAACCGGTGGTTTAAATAGTGAATTATCATTTTTTTTATTCTTACCAATTATAGTAGCGGCAGTACGTAGCCGTTTAACCGGAATTTTGATTTGGTCTTCAATAATGGCTTTAATTTTAACGAGTGCAGCTTACTATACTGAAACTATAAGTTTCGGGGCACTGCTGACTAAGATTGCTTATTTGTTTTTAGCTGGAATTCTGGGCGGATTATTGGTGAAAAAAACCTATATTGTAACTGAGGTGGTATCGGAGAAACTGGTTCAATTGAACACCCGGCTTCAGAAATTAAACAGTTTTTCACAAGAAGTCAGTGGCAGTTCCGATTTGGATGCGATCTTTAACCGGACCATCAAAGCGGTGCATCAGAACAACCCTAATCTGTTGGTAGCAGTTGCTTTATTTGATGAAAGCGGGCAGTTAAAAATCTGGGATTCTTCCTGGGAAGAGGATTGGCTTTCAAATTATGATTCGCACCCTTTGAACAAACAAAGTATCACCCTGGCCCCAATATTGGTTTTCCGGGAACCTTTATTATGCTCCGATATTTATAAACATCAAGAGCTGGTTGAGATTTTCGAGGGGATTCCCATCCGTGCTTTATTTGCTTTTCCGATTGTAGTAGCCGGAGAAGTGGCGGGGGCCCTAATAGTCGCTACTCGAAACAGTCAGGTTTTACCCGAAAGCGATCTTCAATTTATGAACAGCATTACTACCCAAGCCGGAGTGGCCTTACAAAACATCGCTAGTTTGAATCAAGTAAAACAACAAGCCGACACCGACGGATTGACCGGGTTATACAACCGGCGTTATTTTAATGAAAAACTTGAAGAATTGGTAAATCAGTCTATTGAGGATGGAACTTCCTTATCCTTAATAATGATCGATGTTGATAACTTCAAAAAATATAATGATACCTATGGGCATCCTGCTGGTGATCAACTCCTAAAAACAGTGGCCATGGTGATCAGCGACACTGTAAGGGAAGGGGATATCGTAACCCGGTATGGAGGGGAGGAGTTCGCGGTTATTTTAAAGCGCTCGAGCAGGGAGACGGCTCTCCAGATTGCTGAGAGGATTCGGATTGCGGTGGCTAATATATCCGGAGGGGGGCTCAAAACGCCCGTTACCGTATCTTTAGGGGTTGGAACCATACCTGAACATGCAACGGATCGAGCCGGACTGGTTGAATTTGCCGATCAGTCACTGTACCATTCGAAACAATCGGGTAAAAATCGTGTATCATGTGGTTTTCACTTTAAGAGCAGCATCACAGTGAAGAACTGATAATTGAGGGAATTGCATAATTACCTTAACAACCCTTTGGCCATAATATATACTGACTAGCCCGGATGTATCTATCAATATATTGTGAGCCAAAGCTTAAATCATGAATTTTGCAATTCCTTAAATTATTATCTTCAGCATCAATTGATATGAGTTTCAGGTTTTTTTTCATTTTTAGGACTATGTTTCAAAATATACTGTTCCAAGTGGCGTCGAACTTTTCCAAAAAGCGCCAAAAATACCAAAATGTCATCAATAAAACCCGGGCCTAGTAAAAAATCGGGAATAAGGTCTGTGGGAAGCAGTAAATAAACTATGGGAGTTAAAACCAGTATTTTTTTTTATGGTTGATACTTTTGGATCAGTTAAATAAGAGAGAAGATAACGTAATTTTTTTCGGTTTTTCAGGAGCCACCACCACCGTTTCAAGCCCACTTAGATCATTCCTTTTTTGAAAATAAAATCAGAATGTTTATTGCTGAGGAATAGAGAATACAGAAGACAGAAGTGAAGGTAATTTTATGGAATAAGTATTAAATCACTGAGCAACCGTTTAGACACGTGATGGACATTAATAATTCTTTTTAAAATTAGACCAGCTTTGTGTTTATTAACGTCAATCGGCGGTTTCAGTACTGTTAATTTTTACTCATTCTCATTCAATTGCCTTAATAACTCTGACTCAGACGATCCAGAGTAGTTTTCCCCAATTAATAGGGCTCATTATAAAAAAGAAAATTTAAGGCAGGAGACTACATAAATAAGGTGAATTTTATATGTGGGATTATTGGTTCTATATCCGGTAGAATAGAATCTCTTTCCGGAGGTAAGATTGACTTTAATTGCCGTTTTATTTTTGGTCTTCGCCATTTTAATCATTGCTAGAATTCCCAGAGGGCGACAAGCGGTCTGGTTGGGCTTTAGTTTGTTTGGGTTCGGATGTTGCTTTTTGGGTTTAATCGGTTTAATTTCTCGATTTGGCAATTACCAGTTAGAAGGTATTTTTTTAAGGCTGCCTTTAAATCAACCTAGTTGGGCTTGGCGGGTATTAGCCCATTTATCATTATTTGACTTCATGAGATTTCGACTGTGGAGTATTGTCATTTTTCTGATAGCTCAGTTTGGCTTAGCCTTTTCTTATACTCGGGAACGGTTAAAGCGATTCGATTGGTTGATTATTGGAGCCGCCGGGTTAATAATCTTATTTTTACTTTGGTATTACGATCCGGAACACTTATTTACCTTATATAAAAAAGGCACCTTAATACCGGTAGCCTCCGAAGCTAGAGTAGAATGGGAAAACCATCTACACATTTTGGATCGTTTGGCATTCGGTCTGATTATGGCCATTCTGTTATATGTCGCTTGGTCCATTTTGGGATTGTTCTTCCGGGCGAAGCTGATTCAAAAACGCGTTCAAGCATTATGCATCGGCACAGGTAACTTGGTGTTGTCAGGGTTTTTTAGCGCTCTTTTTTGCATGGGACGCGGCAATGTTTTGAATATGCATTCAATGGCCACTACACTTTTGCCCGTATCTAATTATCCCGAATTTGAAACCACATTATTAAAAGCCTTGCCTTTGGCGACTGTAATCGTTTTGGTTTTGGTGTTAGTGGCTATTCTCCGCTATGGATTTTTAGGATCCTGGCAACCGGTAACCCATGGTTTAGACCAGCAAATCAAATTGGCCAACGAGGCGGTTCGAATTACTCTTCATTCTTACAAAAACCGGTTTTTAGCGGTTAAAATGGCTTTGGACATGGCGGAGATGTCTTTACGAGAGATCAAAGAAGAAGCCGCCGTCCGGGCCGTGACCCAAATTAAGTGGGCTTCCGATCTTTCACAAGAGGCTTTATTACAATTGGACATCCTTCATAATCAAGCTGGGCGGCTTAATCTAAACCCGGATTGTTTTTCCTGGAAAGAACTTTTGGAAGAAGCGCTCTTACGGTTAGCTCCCCGTTTAAAACCGGTTGGGCTAATCACAAACGATGGGGATGCCCGCATTTGGGGCGACTCGCAGCATTTAACCGCAGTTTTGGAGAATCTCCTTCAGAACGCAATCGATGCCTTGTTTGAAGTTAAAAAGGAAGATTTCAATCCGACTCTTCAAGTAGAAATCGGGCGTGAATATGAATGGAGTTTTATTCGAATCATTGATAATGGGCCCGGCATTGACAGTAAACATTTACGCAAAATTTTCCGACCTTTTTATACTACTAAACCTACCAAAAACAATTGGGGAATGGGATTAGCTTATTGTCACAGAGTTATCAAAGCCCATCGGGGTTATATAAATATTCGGAGTACTGTTGGAGAAGGTACCACTGCTGAAATAGTGTTACGAAGTATCAGCTAATTAAAGAGTTATGAAAGGAGCTATCCCTCGTTCGGGATAGCTCCTTTCATATAAGGAGGTATGTGAAGAAACAATCAGGTTTCACAATAAACTTCAAGGATGGAATCTTGTTTGGTGAATGGAATTAACTTACCGTCGATTTTTTTCCCGTTTACTACTAACAAATAATTACCGGAGCGTTTGTTATTGATCGAGATTCGATAACGGTTACCGCGAAATTCCCTATTAATACTGATTTCCGAGATTTCTTCAGGCAGACAAGGATCGATCAAGAGGCCGTCAAAATCAGGCCGAATTCCCAAGATATATTGAGTGATTGCCACATAATTCCAAGCGGCGGTCCCGGTTAGCCAGGAATTTTTAGCCTCACCATGCCGCGCCGCATCACTACCGGCGATCATTTGGGCGTAGATATACGGTTCCAAACGGTGAATCTCGCTGATCTCTTCCCGGTAAGCCGGAGCGATCTTGGTGTAATATTCGAAGGCTTCTTCGGCCCGGCCAAGTTTAGTTTCGGCAATCATGATCCAGGGATTATTATGGCAAAAGATTCCGGCGTTCTCCTTATACCCGGGAGGATAAGAACTGATTTCCCCAAGTTCCGGATGATATTCAGTATAAGCCGGGTAAACCAACCTAATACCATGAGCGGTATCTAACCGCTGTTTCACTGAATCCAGAGCTTTTTGAGCCAAACCTTCCTTCAAGCCGATTTCCGCCATTACACAAAAACCCTGCGGTTCAATGAAAATCTGACCTTCGCCGTTTTCCCTGCTGCCTATCTTTCGGCCTGAGCCGTCGTATGCCCGTAAGAACCATTCACCGTCAAAACCATGTTCCAAGACAGCCTGGCGCATTGCATCCACTTCCCGACTCACTTGTTCGGCTTCGACGGTTAAGTTAAATTTTTGACAAAGTCGAACATATTCTGGGCCGATATGAACGAACATTGCCGCAATGAAGACGGACTCCGCCACTCGGCCGTCGGTATTGGTACAGGTTTGAAAGGACTCATCCGGGGTAGTGGAATAGCAGTTCAGATTCAGACAGTCGTTCCAATCAGCCCTACCGATTAGAGGCAGGCCATGAGGACCTAGGTTTTCCCGAATAAACTGAAGCGACCGTCGGAGGTGTTCCCAAAGGCTAACGGCTAGATCAGGGTCGTTGTCAAATGGGACTTTCTCATTTAAAATGCTGTAATCGCCGGTTTCTTTAAGATAGGCGATTACCGAATATAAGAGCCAAAGCGGGTCATCGTTAAATCCTCCGCCAATGTCGGCGTTCCCCTTTTTGGTTAATGGTTGGTATTGATGATAAGCGCTTCCGTCAGGCAATTGAGTGGCGGCTAGGTCCAAAATCCTATCTCGAGCCCGTTCTTTGATGAGGCTGACAAAACCCAAAATGTCCTGATTGGAGTCACGGAAGCCCATACCGCGGCCGATCCCGGATTCGAAATAAGAAGCGCTCCGGGAAAGGTTAAAAGTGACCATACATTGATATGGGTTCCAGATATTGACCATTCGATTTAGCTTAGGGTCGTTACTGAAAATAGTATAAATGGAAAGCAGCTTGGACCAGTGATCGCGTAAGTTAGCGAAGGCTTGATTTACTTGGGCACTGTTTTGGAAATTTTCTTGAAGCTGTTTGGCACGGGTTTTTTCAATGATGCCGGGTCGTTCCCACTTTTGTTCCGGATCATTTTCGATATATCCTAGAATAAAGATGAGTTCCTTGATTTCCCCCGGTTTGATACTAAGGTCCAGATAGTGCGAGGCAATGGGAGACCACCCGTTGGCTTGAGAATTATTGGCTTTACCCGACGCGACCGCTGCCGGGTTATTAAACCCGTTATATAATCCTAAAAAAGCGTTCCGGTCAGTGTCGTATCCGTCGATAGGATGGTTTACACTATAAAAAGCATAGTGATTACGGCGTTCTCGGTATTCCGTTTTATGATAAATGGCGCTTCCTTCAATTTCAATTTCTCCGGTATTGAAGTTGCGCTGAAAGTTTGTCATATCGTCATAAGCGTTCCAAAGACAGAATTCAATGCAGGAAAACAATTGAATATTTTTAGTGGTATGGGTGTGGTTGGTGAGGGTCACCCGGTGGATTTCGCAATCAAAATCCAAAGGGACAAAATATAAGACTTCAACAGCCCAACCGTTTTT
>JBLNDC010000531.1:0-5450 GCA_050261255.1 Bacteroidota bacterium | reverse complement strand
CCTCGACAAGGAGGACTTTCTTCAATACTCGGCCATCTTACATAAAGATTACATTTTGTTCATATCGGCCAATACTTTTTTGAGACCTAAAGCTTGAGATTCCTTCTTATACCTTGCTAATCCTTGATCGACCGTAATCTCGCCCAGTAATACTTTGCCTAAGATATCATTTTTCAAATTAAATAATTCTTGGTCAATTTTCTTTCTGGATTCAGGAACCGGGGCCAACGAAGCTTGCCGGTAACTCTTCATAAAGTCATCCCGGGAAGAGATAATCCTTTCATCGATTGGGAACGGATCATTCCAAGGCGTCATGACAGTTTCAATGTTATAGAAGTTTTTGGTGTAAAGCGCGGCCGGATTAAAGAGTAACGGAAGTTTGACATATTCCCCGTTCTTTTTCGCCCAGTGGACGTTTTCCACACCATGGACAAAGAGCATTTGGCCTTGGCCGCCGTCGTGTGAGTAATCTAGGAAATAGGTAAATACTCCCTCAGGATTTTTAGTGCCGACCGGGATAGCGAGAACTCCTGGAACTCTAGCTTGATAATAACTTCCCTTGATAGCCGGGATCGATGTGATTGAGACTTTATCTCCTAAGTTCTTCCGCAAATCCCTTTCCAGTTTGGTCATCCATAAGCCGTACCAATAAGTAAAGAACCCGGCTTTACCAGACTGGAATTTCTCCCGGCAGGTTGAGGTTTTATTGGTGAAAATTTCGGGGTCAATTAATTTTTCCTGGTAAACTTTACGGAACCTCTCCAAAGCCGGTTTCATTGACGACTGGGAGAAACCGTCGATCCATTTACCGTTCACTTTTTCAAATTCAGGATTAGCATCTTGGTAAATATCCCGGTAATAGTTGTTGGCGAAAGAGATTTCATTATCGCCGGTAGGCCCGGGAGCGGTCATTCCATAAGTATCGTTTTTACCGTTTTTATCAGGGTCGTTAAATGTAAAGGCCCGCATTAATTTATAATATTCATCCCAGGTCTTCGGCGGTTGCATGCCCAGGCTTTGAAGCCAGTCGGTGCGGACATAGGTTACAGGACCGTCACCTTTTTCTTTGGGATAACCATAAATTTTACCGCCTACTCGAACGGACTCGAAGTTCTTCGGATCAATTTTTTTACAGATTTCCGACTTTTTAATAAAAGGCTCCAAATCGACAAATGCGCCTTCAGTTGCATAATTTACATAATTTGTTTCCGATACTTCCACGACATCCGGAATTTCACCGGCGGCAAAAGCCAGGCGAAGTTTCTCATAGTACTGGTTATGAACCGGCTGAATGATTTCTAAATCAATTCCGGTGAATTTTTTGTACTCTTTGATAAATTCATCTTGGCCTGACTCTTTGATACTGATAGTGTCCAAAAAAGCGACAATTTTCTTGGGTTTCGGTACTTCTTTTTTAGCTGCCAATGAGACAGAAGCTAAGATAGTGACGGCCAAAATCAGCGCCAAAACCTTCACCAGTTTCTTGGTCAATCCAAACACTCCCCTTTAAAGTTTTTTATTAATTTAAGCAATTAGGTAGCAAGATACCAAATCGCCCAAATCCAAATTTGATTTATCCTTTAATGGCACCGAGATTAATGCCTTTAACAAAGTACTTTTGTAAAAACGGATATAAGATTAAAACCGGAATCATGGCCGCAATAATTGCGGCGTTTTGGAGGCTGCGCCCGTATACTATTACTGATGAACTACCATAGTCGTCTTCCAAAACCATTTCTCTCAATTTGACCTGGAAGTTATAGAGATCGCTGTTGTTAATATAGATTACGTAATGGAAAAAGTCGTTCCAATATTCAACGATACAAAAGAGGCCGATGGTAGCTAAAGCAGGTTTCGACATCGGCAGAACGATCCGCCAAAAAGTTTGAAAAGGCGATGCGCCGTCGATCTCCGCCGCTTCGGTCACGCTGTCCGGAATCTCCATGAAGAAGTTGCGCATTAGGATTAAGTTATAATTGCGGAGGGCCATCGGTAAGATAACGGCCCATAAGGTATTCATAATACCCAATCTTTTAATGTTCATATAAGCGGGGATCATCCCGGCTTGGAAAAGCATGGCGGCCATGATCATCCAAATAAAAATTCCTCTGCCGGGCAGGTTTTTTTGCGCCATTACATAAGCCCCGGTTGTAGTGAAAAACATCGCTATGAAAGTACCGATAAGCGTCACATATACCGAAATCATGAAGGGCCGGTATAGAGAAGCGCTGGAAATGATCCTTTGATAAGCTGCTAACGACGGTTTTTTAGGTATCAAACTAATGCCGTAAAAAGCCGTATTATCTAAGGAATCCGATAAAACTTTTAACAAAGGAATGAGCATTAAAACTATTATTAATACCATCAGAAGATAGTTAAAGATTACAAAAAGGGTTCGGGACCGGTTACCCTTGGCAAAATTCAGTTTGTCGATCATCGTTGATACCCCCTCTATAAGATGCTTTCGCCTTTTAGTCTTTTACTTAGGTTATTGGTAATCAGCACTAAGAGCAAGCAAATTACCGATTTAAAAAGCCCAACCGCTGTGGCCAGATCCGTATCCGAACCTGAAGTAAAACCTAAGCGATACGTGTAAGTATCAATGACATCGGCAACTTGATATACTTGCGGATTGTACAGTAAGAAGACCGGTTGAAAGATGTTCAGGATTTTTGACAAGTGCAAAATTAACACAGTCAAGATAGTGCCTTGAATAGCGGGAAGAGTGATATACCACGTTTGTTTCAGCCTTCCTGCCCCGTCGATAGCCGCAGCTTCATATAACTGGGGATCGACTCCGGCGAGGGCCGCTAAATAAATGATGGCTCCCCAACCGGTACCTTTCCATAGATTAATGGTTACGAAGATTCCGCGCCACCATTTATTAGAGATCAGAAAATAAATTGGTGTTCCACCATAATGTTTGATTAGTTCATTGATGATACCGGAGTCTGGTGATAAGAGCATGGAAAATATGGCCGCAACTACGACCCATGATAAAAAGTGTGGTAAATAAACAACTGTTTGGGTAAATTTTTTAAATATTCCGTTGGGGATTTCATTTAATAATAACGCAAAAACAATCGCGGCCAACATGCCGAAGAATAAATTATACCCGCTGATGATTAGGGTGTTTTTAAACGAAGAAAGAAATAATCTACTCGTTAGTAAGCTTTCGAAATTTTTAAAACCAATAAAATATTTCGGTCCGAAAAGCCCCCATTCATAAAAAGCCATTTTCAGACCCCATAGCGGCATATATTCAAAGGCGATATAAAACAGTAATGCCGGAATAAACATTACGTAAAACATCTTGTACTTCATGATCCGGTTAAATACCCTGGATGAATTCACCTTGTTCGGGGCCACTTTCAATTCTACAGCCAAGTATGTCACTCCTTTGAAAACTGATTTATTGATTAAGACATAAACGCGACAACAAATTAGTTTAGCGAATCTATCTTAACTCAAATGTTACATACTTTTAATATAATGATTTGTACTTAATAAAGAAAGAATCAGATTTTGATATCGGGATACAAAATCTGATGTGGGATAGGCGCCGAATATATTATTAAAATTGGGGATCCCTGAAAGCGGTTGGGTTTACGCCTTTGACCCGTTTAAAAGCGCGGCGGAATGATTGAACGCTATAATAGCCGACTTGTCCGGCAATATCGTTCACTGATAATTGTCCTTGATCCAATAATTCACAAGCATGCTTAATTCGTTCATTTTCCAAATACGCAAGGAAATTCTCACCGACCTGGTCTTTGAAAAAATGCGATAAATAGCCTTCCGATAGGCCGAAATGGGAAGCGACCTTATGCAACGAAAGATCGGGTTGTTGATAGAAATCATTTATGTAGGCGATGATTTTATCTTTTAACTGGACATTGCGAAATTTGCGGTTTCCGATTACTTCCATGCAAATATTCAAATAAATCTCCAGTAAACTACGATAGGCTTCAAGGGGTTGAGAAAAGTCGACCCTATTTAAAGCAGTCTCAATTACAGTCTTGTTAACGTTCAATTGCGGATAGATCTTAACAATTGTCCCTTTTAATTCATAGATAAGTTCACGACACGTTTCCGGAGGAATCTGCCTGTTTTCAATGTTCTCCTGATAGATGGTGTGGAGTAAATTCTTAACTTGTTTGATCTCCCCGGCTTTCAAATAATTCATTAGCCGTTGCTCATAATCGATGGGGTAATAGTACTCCGCGGACTGATGGGGTAGATCGGAAAACCAGAACAGGTTGCTATCGTTATCAGGCGTTTTATAATCGAATACCAACTGCGCTTCCTGAAACGACTGCCAAACATCAAGCAAGCTTTCATAGACTTTTCCGCCGCTAAAACGGACATTTAAGTTGCAAACCCTGGCAATCTCAGCCCGAATACGGGACACAACTTGTTCAACTTTTTGATAGCATTGCTCCTTTTGGCAATCATCAAAAGCCAATAAAATTGCGATGTTATTTTGCCCCAAATCGTGCAGATAGCCGAGGCCTTCCAGATGTTTATTAATTATTTCCGAGAGAACCATCTTGGTAATACTGGCCTCTTCGATAATTTCACGGTTAAAAATATCATCCCGTCCGAAACGGAGTATTAAAACTAAGAACTTATCCCCTTTTATTTGTAATCCTAAATAAGAGGAGACTGCCTCAATTTGTTCGAGATTGTTAAAGTCACCTTTTAGTAAACGGTCATAGAAAACAGTTCGAATTATGGGCATGTAGTTTTTAACCGTTTCTTGCAACCTTTGATTATTGTTAATCAATTGAGAGACAGAACCCTGTAAAAATTGCAGGGCATCTTCCTCTTTTTCAGTTTCCCATTTCAAATGTTCCTTAATTAAGCCGAGTATTTTAGTTAAAGGTTTTGTATTACGTGCGGTTAGCCAGTAAGCGATTAACGCGCCAATTATTAAGGATAAAATAATCGAACCCCAGACAATCGCTTTGATATATATTACTTTCCGCATTACTAGTTTTGATGGAAGGACGCTTACATATTTCCAACCGTTATAAGACGATGTGGTATGGGAAACAATCATCCGTTCCCCCCAAAAATATGAGTGTTTAAAGCCTTCAGCCTTTTTACTGATCGAGGTAAAGACTTTTTGCGGAATCTCCTGTTTTGGGAGTCCGGTGATGATTTGATTGTCTTGATCAAGGATCATCACCCAACCCCCTTTGACTAAGGTATTCTGATGTAATAGTTCTTGCATCGCTTGGGCATTTAATAAAAAAGTAATGGCGCCGTCAACTTTTCGGTGGTAGGTTATTGGGAGAGAATAAATATAGGGGATCACCAACAAATTTCTACTTTCAAGAACTACTTGGGAAGCAGGCAAAGCAAAACCGGAATGATAATTTTGTAATTCGGACATCCATTGCTCTTGACTCATCCCTTGATATTTGAAAACGCTTTGAAAGAAAAAA
>JBLNDC010000530.1:0-7687 GCA_050261255.1 Bacteroidota bacterium | reverse complement strand
AACAGACTAGATATTTATCAAAAATCCAAGCAACCCAAAACGAGCTTTCAAAGATCCAAAATGACCGTCGTTTGTTGGAAAACGCCCTTGACGAACTGGAAGATTTATCAAAATCAATGGAATCCCAAATCAGGGATCTGCAGAATAATAGTAAAACCGCGTTGGGCACTGGGAAATATATGTGGCCTGTTTCCGGAGACATTACTTCGTATTTTGGATACCGGATGCATCCGATCCTTAAGAAACGGAAATATCACACCGGACTTGATATCGCCGCTTTGATGGGGACGCCGGTCGCCGCCTCCGACACCGGTGTGGTGATCTTTAGCGCCCGGAACGGCGGTTACGGGCTAATGATCACCATCGACCACGGCGCTGGAATTTCTACAGTATATGCCCATTGCAGCCGGTTGTTGGTGAAAAAAGGGCAAAAGATTTCCAAGGGTGAAACCATCGCTAATGTTGGCAGCACCGGTTTAAGCACCGGGCCTCATTTACATTTCGAAGTCCGTAAAGACGGCGTCCCGGTAAATCCGTTGAATTATATTTAGTTCTATTTGGGTAAAGGAGCGGTTTATTTGTTTAATAATAAGCCAAAATGGCATCAAATCTTGTTGGTGGCTGTTTTTTTGGTCATCGGCAGTTTGGGCTGGTGGTGGCAGGGATATGCCAGAAAAGGCAAATACCAGGATCTGGCGTCGGCATTTTATTTGATGGGAGTTTTGAAGCTAAATTTCTATCAACCGGTGAATTTAGCGGAACTTATGAAAGCTTATTGGCGAACCGGTAATATCGCGGGAATGCTTCAGAGTCTTAATGATCCTTATACCAGGTTCCTTAATAAAAGTGAATATAGTGAGCTAACCAAAGAGACTCAAGGAAGGTTTGGGGGGATAGGCGTCTATTTAATCCCCAAGGAAGAAGAGTTATTAATCTCCTCGGTGGTTAAGGATTCACCGGGGGAGCGGGCCGGGTTACAACAAGGAGACCGGATTATTAAAGTCGGAGATGCGTCGGTTAAAGATTTAAGCTCGGAGGTTGCCATCGCCCGGATCCGCGGCGAGGCGGGGACCAAGGTCGAGCTAAGGATAGCCCGGGGGGAAGCCGAGAAACGCCGGGAAATTGATTTTAAAATCACGCGGGCTAATATTCTAATCCCCACTGTTGAGATGACAATCAAACCGGATCCGGTTTTGGGAGAATACGCTTTGATTCGGATTTCACAGTTTGCCGAGACCACCGCGGCTGACTTGGAGGATTATTTAAAGCGGATCGATAATTCGCCTCAAGTGAAAGCAATGGTCCTTGATTTGAGAGCCAACCCGGGAGGATCGCTCGATGCGGCCGTCAAAGTAGCCAGTCAGTTCATTCCGGCAGGCACACCGGTTTTGCATATTCAACGCCGGGGTTATCCGGTTCAAAGTATTGCGGCGGCCGGCGCGCAACACAAACAGCTCCCGATGGTAGTTTTGGTGGACAATTGGAGCGCCAGCGCTTCGGAGATTGTAGCCGGGGCCTTGAAAGATCAGAAACGGGCTTTTCTATTGGGAAGCCACACTTTTGGCAAAGACCTGATTCAGGAGGTTAAACGGCTGCCCGGCGGCGCCGGGGTTACCATTACCATAGCCAGTTACTTGACATCGGGAAAGGTTAATATTCATAAACGCGGCGTCCAACCGGACCAAGTGGTTGAAATTCCGGGAGCAATGGAGCGGTTGCTGAAGGAAGGAAATTCGGAGTTGTTCTTTAAAATGCAAAAACTTCAGGAGGAGGAAGCTATCAAAGTTCTGCGCCGCCAGTTAACCGGCACGGCTTTGAAGAAGGCCGGATAACCTGAACGGAAACGGTTGGCAAGACGAATATCCAAGCGAACTGTTTTTAGATATATTTCGTACTTTGTGAGAGGGAGTGATTTTAGTGCGGCCGTTAACGCCTATTGAGAAAACGGCCTTTATTTTTTATCTGGCTTATGCCGGTCTATTGTTATTGTTTTCATTTTGGAATCCCGTCCAACCGGTAACTTCAGGGCAGCTCAATTTGGAAAATGAGAAATTAGGCAATGGGCAAAGTGATTTTACCAATCTTCAAAGCTCGTTTGAGGATTTATGGGGAAAGGCTTTGTCCCGTAAAGGGTGGGACCGGTCAAAACTTTTGATCCAAACGGAGACTAAGTTGGAAGAGGATAGTTTAGACGGGACCGAGGTCAAGTGGGTTAACACCAAAAGTAAATTTCTCTTGCCGGATAGCGCGACCAAGCAAGACCTGGTGGAATTAGTCACCGAATGGGAGAGCATAAATCATTCCTTAAACCTGAAGACGGGTGATCTCAAGTGGGGATATCAAAGAGGCCAACTTTGGTTGAGACTGAATAGCGAGTTATCGGTAAATTTAACGGGAGGCGCTAAAAGGCTTCCGGTTCAGGAAATAACGCTCCTCACTCCTAACAAAGCTACTGTCAATCGGCAATGGCCGGGCTTGATTCCCCGGCTACCTCCGTCGATTTTGCCTCCAGTTGTGGAACCTCCTAAAGATCTACCGGTAATTCAAAAGCCTCGCGTGGCTTTAATCATTGACGACGTTGGTTCGGTAAGGAAGGCTGCCGATGCCATGTTGCAGGTCCCGGCCAGGTTAACCTGGGCGATACTGCCTTTCACGCCTTATGCCGCAGAATACGCGGAAGCAGCTAAAGAGCAGGGGTTTGAGGTGATTTTGCACTTGCCGCTGGAGCCTTTAGACCGTAAAAACAATCCCGGGCCGGGGCTGATTAAAAGGGATTGGACTGACGAGGAGATCGTTGAGCAATTAGAGGCTGACTTGAACCAAGTGCCGGGAGCGGTGGGGATCAATAATCATATGGGTTCGGCCGGGACCGCCGATGAACGGTTGATGGACCTTTTAATGGGCCAAATAAAAGAGAGAGACCTATATTTTGTTGACAGTATGACTACGGACCGGTCGGTAGGAGAGGCTGTGGCCAGCCGTCACCAAGTCCGGTTTAAAAAACGCCATGTTTTCATTGATAATTTACCGGATATTGATTCTAAGAAAAAGGCTTTGCAGGAGTTGATTAAAGTCGCTTTGGCGGAAGGGGAAGCGATTGGGATCGGACATGTCCGTGAAGGTACTGCCGAGGCGATCATTGAGATGATTCCAGAGTTTGAAAAGGCGGGGATAGAGTTGGTGACGGTATCGGAGTTGTTAGATAGGTAGATCCCAATTAGTTGCCAGTTCACAGGTGAGGATTAGTTCTGAATGCTAGTTCCCAGTTCTCCTGTTCACAACTGAAAGTTAACCGTGGTTGTTAGTTTCCAGTTTACAACACGGATTTATTTAACTGGGAACCGTGAACGGGACCCAAAAGAATTGCCTAGATTTAAAAATAACTGTGAACGAAGCTCCGGAGCGTCACCCGAATTTTTCAACTGGCAACGAAGCGTTAAAGTATTACTCTAAGCTTTTCTGAGGGTCCACGGTTTCGGCGGCGAGTTCTTTTGACCCGACAAAAGAACCAAAATGGGCCGAGAACCAAGTTTCTCGGACTCTCCTTTATTCATCCCGGTTTCTAGAGGGTCTTCGCCCTCCCTGGCCTTCTGTCCGGCAACTAAGCTTAGGCTTTCGTTGGCGACCGCTTTTTTACATCCTGTAAAGAACCGGCGCTCGCCTTCATCCGTGAAGGCGGGAGACATTCCGGAAGGATTGCTGAATAAGGAAGAAAAGGGATTTTTGTTGAAAATGAATTTAAATTATATTGAGACGGTTAAGAGTCGGAAAAAGAAATAGATAGTATTAAGCTGCTGAAAATGGCGACTTTTTTGTTTGGGAGATGGGGCGTCGCCTCACCCCGTACGTAACTTGAGTGCTTGATGGTGTCTGGTTGCTGGTCCCCTCTCCTTGCTGGTGGTTTTTCAGGATGCCAAAGGAGAGGGGAAGTATGGTTGATTCGAGCTTTCGTTGCTCCCTTTTAACAGTAATTGATAAAGTAACTAAAACCGAAATGAAACAGGCTGTCCCTCTCCAAACATTCAAAATCAGTTGGGTTCTTGGAGAGGGACGAGGCAGTATGGTAACTAAGATTAATGTGGTAGGGGGTGGGTGAGGCGATGGGCAGACAGTTGGCCGGGGTTGTTATTTGGATGGAGGAGAAGGTTTTGGCAAACATCACTGATAGGGAATTTTTACCGGAAAGGATTCATAAAACAAGATATCCGGGATATGTTGGCGAATATTATACATATTGTGTTTGCAATTAGTTACATTAGCGAACAGGTCCTCGGTAATGCAATGTTAGTTGAAATACTCGTAAAGAGGGCCAATAGCGGCTTCCATGGCCGATATGTTTCGGAGAAGTTCTGTGGGTCAAGAAACATTTGATAGTAGTGACAAGATGCCTAAAAGCGATTTTATGGTAGCAATAATATTGAGTCTATGAGCCATCCGTGGAAGTACATCCCTGTTGTAGGGTAATAAAAGAATAAATCAAAGTGTTAATAAATCGTGATTGTTTAGGGGTGTGATTTGAATGACTAGTTTTGATGTATATTCCTATGGAATGATTTCCACAAGCACATTGCACGTTTTAAATAGTAGTTTTCCAGAACCGGATGCTTATGCTGAAATTAAAAATACATATAGCATGATTGGAGGAGAAGCTGCAAATTCTTCAATAGTTTTGAGTAAGTTAGGTGTTAATGTAAAACTGGATGGAAACTGGTTGGGAAAAAATGAAAAGGGATTTCAAACTGTAAATATTTTGAAAGATTTTAAAATTGATACTGAGCGACTAACACTAAAAGCTGACTATAGAGGAGTGGAAGAGATCGTCTTTGCTGATGGAAACAGAAGGACCATCTTCGGAACATATTGCAATTTGTTATTTACAACGAAACAATGGAATGAACCGGTAAAAGAAGATATTATTAATGCCGAAGTTGTTTGTCTGGACCCTTTCTTCAAAGAAGAATCATTGTTTATTGCTAAGATATGTGAAGAGTTAAAAAAGCCATATGTTACGATTGACTGCACATATACAGATGAGATCGCTAAAAACGCAGAAGTAATCATTATATCTGGGGAGTTTAGAAAAAGGGAATATCGGAATGTTGACATTGAAAAGCTCTTTCAAAGTTATACCGGGGAAGCAAAGGGACTGGTAGTTTTCACAGCAGGAAGTTCTAATATTCTTTATGGCAGAGCGGGAGAGGGAATAAAAAGGTTTACACCTTATAAAATTGAGCCCATTGATACGGCAGGCGCTGGAGATTCATTCCGTTCAGGCGTAATATATGGGTTGTTAAAAAAATGGCCTGAAGAAAAATTTATTAGTTTTGCCAGTGCATTAGGGGCTTACATATGTGAATCTTTCCCCGGTGTTTTAAATGCTCCAAGTTATATTGAATTGATTGATCATATCGAAAGAAAAGGCTGGGTAATTTAACCAAATGAGTTTAAGATAACCTAAAGTAAGTGAAGTGGAAGGTAATTATTAAGAAAAGGCAGGGCCATCCCTGGGTGTGCCACGATGCGCACGAATGCCAGCCGGTGAAAGCACGGTTCAATCAATAGCCATTCAGTTGAAAGAGAATGAGGATGTTTCGAAGGGGAGAGTCATGCCCGGTTAAAGATTGCTGTGAAAATAAAACAATAAATCATTGAGAAATCCCGCCTTGTAAGCTCAGACGCGTCGGAGATACTGTCCTTCGGGGCACATGAAAGGATGAAAAAATTGTAGTTTACTGGAACCGCTAATGAACACTAATAAACGTTAATAAAACCTAACATAAGATTGATTAGCGTTAATTCGCGTGTATTCGCGGTTAAATCCTAACCGGCGTATTATTTCTGAGTTGAATAAAGCTGCTGAAAATGGCGGCTTTTTTGTTTGGAAGATGGGGTGTCGCCTCACCCCGCTGGTTGGCTTGAGCGCTGAATGGTGTCTGGTTGCCGGTCCCCTTTGCAGTAAAAGTTGAAGAGTGAATAGGGAAGAGTGAAATAAACGTGATGCAGGATGTTTCAAACTTCAAACTTCAAACTTCACAATTCATTTTGGGGCGGTGGGCAGACAGTTAGCCAGGGTTTATTTGCATGGAGGGGAAGGTTTTTTAAAACATCACTCCTGGGGAATTTTTACCGAAACAGATTCGTGAAACAGGTTAATTGGGATATGTTGGAGAATATTATACATATAATGTATCAATTATTTATATTAGCGAATAAGTTTCGGTAATACAATAGTTATACAACATCCGCCGCCTTTTTAAGAAAATAACTGGAGGTATAATTTATGAAAGCAAACAAAATAAGATATGGAATAGGGATTGGGATAATTGCAGGGATCTTGGATGTAATACCGATGATACTTCAAAAATTAACCTGGGATGCGAATTTATCAGCATTTTCAATGTGGGTAGTAATTGGATTTATTCTAGCTATTTCAGAACTTAAATTAAATGGAATTTTTAAAGGAATAATGGTTTCGTTTTTGATTCTTTTACCCTCTGCAATTTTAATTGGTTGGAAAGAACCAATAAGCTTGGTTCCTATTTCAGTAATGACCTTAATTTTAGGCAGTTTGTTAGGGTATTTCATTGATAAATTTGGAAGTGATAAAAGTTAAATGACATTTGTGGAAATTTGTATTTATGAGGTTAAACCTGATAAAACAGAAGAATTTGAAGCTTTGCTTAATGAAACCGCCCAGCATCATAGGGATTTTCCGGGAGTAGTTGATGTTAGATATATAAAACGCACACACCGCCAATCAGATTTTAATGCGGTTAAAGAAGGAGAACCGGCAATTAAGTTAACGAGAGTTCAGAAATCAGTGACTTATGCTTTATATTGGGAATTGGAAAATGAAAATGTTCACGGACAAGCCACTAAATCGGGTTTGGAAAAGTATTATAAAAGATTTACACGCTGTTTAACAACAATGCCAAAAATCATTTTAGGGGAGAGAATTGAATAAGGAGAGGCGGCGGACGTCGTATAACCGCAGGGTTTGCGCAAGGGTGCGGAAAGTAATATCACGATGTTTATTCAAGAAGTCGTTTCAAGAAGAATCGCACCACACCTGCGACCCTAAGTGCAGTCGCACTAAGGGTCTCGGCGTCGCAAACCAGCATACGTTAGTGCGCCAAGCGAAGCTCGGCGGTTCTGATAGAGTGAAAGTCTCTGTACGGTAAGGGCTAACCACCCACCGGTAGTAGGCCTTGCGTTTTGACTGGGTAACCAACCAAACGAAGCGTAGGCCGCGTACTTGATAGGCCGTAGGGATAACCGCATATCCTGAAACGATTCAGCTCCGTTAAACGAGTGAACAAGTGGAAGGCGACATTGTTAACGTAATGGAAGCCAACATGAAAGAGGCGGATTGGTGAGCCTCCGTAGATTCCACCGGAGTCATAGAGTATGGCATGTCAAGAAAGAACCGTGCAAGAACTTGGGAGGATTCCCACCTCTCCTGAAACGCAGGTAGGTACTGCCAAACGAAAAGCAGGAGTATCAACGGGGCGTGGGACTTCGGATCGACTCATAGTACTTAAGAGGACGGGAAAGCCGTCTACAAGATTGAACAAACAAAAGAAACAGCGGGGAAGGGGTCGACGGTATGTCGTAGCCCTCAAAGGAAACATGTCCCGCACTTGAGGTGGAACAGACATGCAAACCTCACTGAGGGAAATAGCAGAAC